>JAUNQZ010000031.1 GCA_030535915.1 bacterium | reverse complement strand
GTAAAAAGCACCTTTTTAGTAGAGGGGTTTTTACGAGAAGGTCCGGTCTATGGATTGTCGCTTGCATTTTTAGTAGAGGGGTTTTTTACGAGAAGATTCGGTCTATGGATTATTGTTCGTTTTTTTGGTAGAGAGATTTTAAGAGGCTTCTTTTTCGAAGCATTTTATCGTTTTGATGTGCGCATGCAATAAAGTCGCATTGATTAAAAAAAGAGAAGTATTTATTGCGGGGGTGGGGTGGGGTTTGATATACTATGGAATGTTTCTTTTAATTTGTCATTGTAAAGGATAAGTTATGCGCGTATTGATGATTGGTGCTGGTGGTGTGGGCGGCGTGGTCGCTCATAAGTTGGACCAGGTCCCGGAAGTGTTTACAGACATTCTTTTGGCGTCTCGCACAAAAGCGCGTGTGGATGCATTGGCTGCGGAATTGTCGCGTCCTGTAGAGACGGCTCAAATTGATGCAGATGATGTAGAGGCTTTGACAGCTTTGATTCGTGAGTTTAAGCCGGATTTGGTAATGAATATTGCTTTGCCTTATCAGGATTTGCATATCATGGATGCGTGCTTGGCTGCAGGTTGTGACTATCTTGATACGGCCAATTATGAACCCCTTGATACGGCGAAGTTTGAGTACAAGTGGCAGTGGGCTTACCACGATCGTTTCAAAGAAGCCGGCTTGATGGCGCTTTTGGGGTCGGGCTTTGACCCGGGTGTCTCTTCGGTTTTCTGCACCTATATCCAAAAGCATTACATCCCAGACATTCGTGAAATCGATATTATCGACTGCAATGCTGGGAATAATGGGCATCCTTTCGCAACGAATTTTAACCCTGAAATTAACATTCGTGAAGTGTCGGCAAAGGGGCGTTATTGGGTGAAGGGTGAAGGGTTCGTCGAAACGGATCCGCTCTCGGTGAAGGAACCCTTTACAATGCCTGAAGGCCTCGGCACGCTCAACACCTACTTGATGTATCACGAAGAGCTCGAATCGCTCGCGAAGCATTTGCCCAACTTGGAACGCGCCCGCTTCTGGATGAGCTTCTCCGATAACTATCTTAAGCATTTGGAAGTGTTGAAGAATGTGGGTATGACGCGCATTGATCCAGTGAAGTTCCAGGGACAAGAAATTGTGCCGATTCAGTTCTTGAAGGCGCTCCTCCCTGACCCTGCAACATTGGGCCCTGTCACGAAGGGTAAGACATGCATTGGTTGCCAAGTGCGTGGATTTGACTTTGAGGGTAAGCCCAAGACGGTCTATATCTACAACATCTGTGACCACCAAGAATGCTATAAGGAAGTGAAGTCGCAGGCGATTAGCTATACGACGGGTGTGCCAGCAATGATCGGCGCTAAGATGATGCTTACCGGTAAGTGGCGTGGCGAGGGTGTCTTTAACATGGAACAATTCGACCCAGATCCTTTCATGGAAGATCTCAACAAGTATGGATTGCCGTGGAAGGTCATTGAGGGGGAAGTTTTCCATCACGCTTAAGTCGTTTGTGAAGATGGACCTCTCGTCTTGTGCGAGAGGTTCTTTTTCTTTTTAATGGTTTCATTTTTGTTGTCTTGTGCGTATGTCTACACCTGCTGAAATAAAACGCGAACTTCGCAAAGAGATGCGTGACCGCCGTGCTCAAGTTGCTTATGAAGAGCGCGCGGATGCAATTGATTTTAGTCATGATTTGCTCTTTTCGGATCGAGGCTTAAACCTCTTTTCGCGCTATCGGTCGTTTGCCTCGTATATGAGTTTTGGGGATGAGTTCCCAACGGATGGGATCCATGCGTATGTGTTGCGTCGCTTTCCGTCGCTACAGGTGCCGCGTTATGATGAGAAAACGGGGACCTATGAGTGGGAAATTTTGAGTATTGGCTCGCGGATGGAGCGTGGACCCCATGGGATTTTGCAGCCGAAGCCAATCGCTCGTAATTTTAGCCGCGGAGAGGTCGATGTGGTCTTTGTGCCTGGGCTTTGCTTTGATGTGCGCGGGGGGCGTTTGGGATATGGCGCTGGCATTTATGATCGTTTGTTGCGGCGGTTGCGTCAAACAACAGTAAAAATTGGCTTGGCATTTGACTGTCAGGTGCAACGAGAGGATTTGCCACAAGAACCGCATGATGTGTTGATGGATTATATTGTCACAGGGCACTCGTGGATTGATTGTCGTAAGGCTCGAGAATTGAGGAGAAAGTAACATGGCAAAGGTCGCGATTATTGGAGCTGGACACGCAGGCGTGGAGGCGGCTTTTCTCTTGGCGAATCAAGGCGTAGAGGTGACCTTGTGGTCGAATGAAGCGGTACTGCCGTATTTTCGCCCGCGATTAATCGCAGTAGCATTCGGTCAAACCGCTCCAGAAGCCATCGCAATCAAGCCCTTGGCGGCTTATGAAACGGCAGGAATTCACTTGAAACATACAGCGGTAACAGCCTTGGATGTGACAACACGGACGGTGAATGGAGAATCTTTTGATGGGATTTTACTCGCTCAGGGCGCGAAGCCGTTTGTGCCGCCATTTCAAGGAGATCAAACGGCCGTGATGACTTTGTGGACGATGGCTGAGGCTTGTCGTTTACGAGAGGCAATTGCACCTGGTAAGCGCATCACCATTGCTGGTGGAGGTGTATTGGGCATTGAGGCGGCACTTCGTGCAGAGATGGCGGGGTTGCAAGTAACCTTAGTGGAGGTACAGCTGGCATTGATGGGCGGAGCATTGGGCGAGGCTGGTCACACGGCGCTTGTTTGTGCATTGGAGAAGAAGCAGATTCGTCTAGCACTTGGTGTTGCAATTGAACGGGTTGAAAAGGATGCGTTAACCTTTGTGGATGGGACGCGGTTAGAACACGATTTCTTGCTTTGTGCAACGGGTGCTCGTGCGAATCTTTCGCTTGCAAGTGCATTACCCACGGAGCGAGGGCTGTTGACAGATGAATATTTGCGTGTGGCTCCTGGTGTTTATGCCGCAGGCGATGTGGCTCAACCCAAGGGTACAGTGCCGACTTGCGCCGTGCGCCGTGCACAGTTGATGGCTCAATGTGCGGCGAAGAATTTATTGGCAGAGCTCGCACAAACACCATTGGCGGCATGGTCGGCCCCGCGATTGCCACTCTTTATGAAGGTGGAGGATGTGGAGTTTCATCTCTTAGGTCGAGTCGCAAAAGATGCGATGTTGTGTGAACGCCGAATGGATGACCAAGCGAGCCCGTTTATTTGCCAAACATTGTTGTTAGAGGGTGATGTGTGCCGCGGAATTCGCTCTGTCGGTACGCGTGCAAATGTAGCGCAATGGGAAAAGGAAATGAGGGATTAAGAGGTGAGCGAAACCTTTCGTTTGCAATTCTTAGGTACAGGGACCTCAACAGGGGTGCCATTGATTGGGTGTCAATGTGAGACTTGTCGTAGTGTAGACCCAAAAGATAAACGATGGCGAACAAGTGCGTATTTAAAGATTGGGGACGCGCATCTTATCATTGACACGGGGCCGGATTTTCGTGCGCAGTGTTTGCAATGGCAGGTGCCACATGTGGATGCAGTGTTTATTACGCATTTACATGCAGACCATATGTTTGGGTTTGATGATTTGCGGCGCTATAACACCCTCCAAAATGATCAAATTATTACCTGTTATTGTGGACCTGAAACGCTGGAAGGAATGCGAAGGGTCTTCCCCTACATTGACGATCGACCAAATGTTGCAGGGGGGCTCTATCGTCCGAGAATCGTCTTCCAAGCGGTAACAGAAGCATTTACAGCATGTCATGCAAAGTTGACGCCTTTGCCGGTGTTGCATGGACGCGCGGAGACCTATGGTTTGCGAGTGGATGCATTTGGAAAGTCATTGGCCTATATCCCAGATGTGCATGAAATCTCAGAGGCAACCTTTGGATTGTTAGAGGGCGTGGATGTGTTGGTTTTGAATCTTTTGCGTGAGCGTCCGCATCCAACGCATTTAACGAGAGAAATCGCTCAGGCGTATGCTACGCGGATTGGTGCGCAACAAACATTCTTCACACACATTTCACATGATATTCCGCATGCACAGTTGGAGCAACGATTAGGGCCAACACAGACGATTGCTTATGATGGACTCGTTATTGATATAAATTAATACGGGACAAATGTTCTTTTTTATGCTATAATAACGCTATAAATGGGAGCGTAAGAGTATGCAAAAAATGTGTCTCTTTTTACTTTTTTTAATCTTTCCGTGTGGGTTGGTGGCTACACCAAACGCGGAGGGAGAGGCACACTTTAGAGTCGGTCCCTTCTTTGAGTGGCGATCAGAGGGCGGTACGACCTCACGGGTGGCTTTGCGGCCTTTTTTTGCGTGGGAGGATGACCCGAGGGACGCTTCAAACGATGTTAATCTCGATGTTTTATGGCCAGTATCACATTCGTCATGGCGAGGAAGTTCATTTCAATCGCGTTTTCTCATTGCGTTGTGGCACGAAAAGAATGGTGTAGGGGAAGAAGCGGACGATTATTTCTTTACATTGCCGCCGGTGTGGACGCAGGGTCGGCAACGAGGGGAAAATTATATGGCTTGTTTCCCTGTGGCGGGTACTTTGCCAAAGTGTTTCATGCTTGAAGATGTGCGCTGGGTGCTCTTTCCTCTTTGGTTTCATTTCCGAACGGGGGGCGCACGATCGACACCGCGTGATTATATTGTGTGGCCTTTCTTTTCGTTGAAGTATGATGACGATGAGACGCGTTGGGGATTGTGGCCATTGTATGGAACAAAGTGGGAGCCGGGGGTGCATTCGCGGTATGTATTGTGGCCGTTTTGGAATGATGCGACCTATGATTCCGAAACAACGCAAGGCTCAGCCTTTATGTTGTGGCCGTTGATGGAGTCGGTGTCAACGAATCGTGAAACAACGTTTGGGGTGTTGCCGCCCTTTTTCCGCACGACAACACTGACGAATGGAACGCTGAATGTGCGTTGCCCATGGCCGCTCTTTGAACATTATTCTGATCGAAATGAGAGCACTTGGCGGTCGTGGCGATTTTGGGGAGTGACACAGCGTGGTTCGCGAGGTGCATGGTGGGTGCTTTATCCCATCTTGCGACATACGGATCAAGAGACGGCTTCGCAATATATTTCAAACACGCAGTTTTGGCCCTTCTACACAAATGATTATGTTTATGAATATGACAATGATGGTAAGGAGACTTTGACCTCTTCATATTTCCGCTTGTGGCCCTTTTATTCCTCAAAATATCATGTGGATGAAGGATTGCGTCAGCGGTCATTGGAGTTGTTGCCGATGCGTGATGCGGCGCCGGTGGAACGAAATTTGACACCCTTTTGGACCTTTTATCAAGCGACGCATCAACCTGGCGATAAAGAGGTGTTGCACGAACTCTTTTGGGGGTTGATTTGGTGGTACACCACGGTAGATGAGGAATCCGTAGAGTAGAGCGAGGTGCGGAGATGATTTTAACGCGAGAAGTTTGTGGATCGATGGTCCAACGCGGCCTTGCAGCGATGGGTCGGACGGTCTTTATTATTGTGATTGCGTTGTTGAGTGCACCGCTGATTTTATTCCGTAGGGATATTCGAGCGGACTTTTCTCGACAGATGTATGTGGTTGGGATTGGGACATTGCCTGTTTCAACCGTTGTGGCTCTTTTTACGGGGATGATTCTTTCATTGCAACTTGGGATTGCATTTCGTCAATTGTCACAAGAATTGATGGTAGCCTCGACTTTGGCTTATGCGATGTTGCGAGAGATGGGACCCTTTATGATGGGGATTATTCTTGCCTCGTGCGTGGGGTCCTCAATGGCTGCTCAGTTGGGTGCAATGAAGATTAATGAAGAAATCACGGCGCTTGAAATGATGAGCGTTAATCCCGTGCGCTATTTGGTTACGGCAAGAATGTGGGCGATGCTTATTATGGCGCCATTGATTTCTTTTTACACTTGTGTGATTGCCTTTATGGGGGGAGCCTTGGTAGCGTATACGCAGTTGGATGTGCCGTTCCTCCAATTTATGCAAGGTGTGATTGATGCCTCGCAAACGAAAGATTTATGGGTCGGATTGATTAAGGCAACCTTTTTTGGCGTGATGATTTGTGGCATCTCGTGTAATGTTGGCTTTGGAACATCCAATGGAGCTGTGGGTGTAGGTGCTTCAACGCGGCGTGCGGTGATTTATTCGTTTTTGGCTATTTTGATTGGTGGTTACTTTGTGACGAGGTGTTGCTATGCCCTCTAAAGAAGCCTCTCCTGTATTAGAATTTCTCGATGTCTCTAAAGTTTTTGGTCGGCATCGTGTGATTGATCATCAAACCTTTACTGTTCATGCGGGGGAAATCTTCGTGATTATTGGCCCTTCGGGAACGGGTAAAAGTGTTTCGTTGAAGTTGGCTTCGGGTCAGCTGATGCCAACGGAGGGAGATGTTCGCGTGCTTGGGACTTCGCTTGTTGATGCGAGTACAAAGACATTGGAAGCGTTGCGTCAACGGATGGGCTATCTCTTTCAAAGCGGGGCATTGTTAGGTTGGAAAACACTTCGTGAAAATGTCGCATTACCGCTTGAAGTGCGTGGTAAGATGAAGCCTAAAGCCATTGCAGAAGCAGTCACGAAAGCATTAGAAGATGTTGGGCTGGGTGCCGCAGGGGATCGTTATCCTGCGGAAGTTTCTGGTGGCATGGTGAAGCGTGCCGCCTTCGCTCGAGCCATCGTTGAACATCCAGAATTACTTTTCTTTGACGAGCCGACCTCAGGATTAGACCCTGTAATGGCTCGTACAATTGATGATTTGATTACTCAGATTAATCAAAAATATGGTGCCGCATGTGTGGTTGTCACGCATGATTTGGCAGGTGCTTTGCGATATGCACATCGTATCGCTTTCCTTAAAGAGGGGCGCTTCTTAGAGGTGTCGACACCACAAGCGATTCTTTCCTCTCAACAACCCGATATTCAAGCATTTCTTGCAGCACAATCGATGGAGGCCAAATATGTCACATCAACCTAAAGGTTATATTCAAGAAGTCCTTACGGGCATTTTTGTTCTTGCTGTTGTTTTATTACTCGGTTATTTTACGATTGTCATCAGCGGAACGAACTTTTTAAACCCCACGAAAGAGGTGGAGTATCAAGTAACCTTTGAAAATGTGGGAGCATTGAAAGTCCAGGACCCTGTCTTTGTTCGCGGATTGAAAGTGGGTAGTGTTCAAAAGATGGCGTTGCGGTCGGATGGTGTGATTGTAACTTTTCGCATGAATCCAGATGTTCAACTCAAAGAAGATTATACGCTCACAGTTGCTCAGACCTCTCTATTGGGGGGGACTTGCCTTGATTTGCAACCAGGGGTGATGGAGACGGTTGTTGATGCAAAGTCGGTACTTGTGGGTAAGTCACCAGGGAATTTGGTGGCTGATTTGAATGATCTCGTGAATGAATTGCGCGATTCCTTTGATCCCACCGATTTGCATGAGACGATTGCAAATGCACGCGTCTTTTCTCAAGAGTTGGCGGTCTTGACACAACGCTTGAATCGAGGAGAGGGTATTGTTGGAGAGTTGCTCGCGCCGCAATCGAATGTGGCAAAGGATGTGCGTGCAACGATTGCTAATCTTCGGAAGGCGACAGAACAACTCAATACAACGGATAATCTTGTTGGCCAGCTCTTAAATGAAGACCGTACCATTTATGATGATTTGTGTGCAACGGTTGAAAACACCCGAGCCATTACAACGAATTTGCGAGAAGGAAAGGGTGCCCTTGGAGGGTTGCTCTCGGATGATCACGCGATTTCAAAGGACCTTGAGGCAACGCTTGCCAATATTCATCAGTTCACGGATAAACTCAACAATGAAGACTCCGTGCTTGGACAGATGCTTGCTAATGATAGTGCATTTATGGAGGACCTTGGAAATACCGCAGCGAATTTGAGCGCAATCACCTCGCATGTGGCAGAGGGTAAGGGTACAATTGGTAAATTTGTTTACGAGGATACCATCGCGGTTGAGACAGAGGCAGTGATTAAGGATGTTCGCCAAATTATTGATAACTTGCGAGACACGGCTCCTGTAACAACCTTTACCTCCATTTTCTTTGGCGGGTTCTAAGAATTGGGAGAGAGATTAGAATGAAGCTTAGATTATTTTTTATCTTTAGTTTGCTTTTAGTCATTGGTTGTACGGCGCGTCCAAGGAATGTGATTGTGATGATTCCAGATGGGACGGGCTTTGCTTCATTGCATGCTGCGCGAGACTTAAAGGGTGAACCATTGGCTATTGATGGGAAAGTCTATGGAAGTGTTCAAACGCGTTCGGCAAATAATAGTATTACCGACTCGGCTGCGGCAGGAACGGCTTTGGCTTGTGGCGTGCGCACGAATAACGGAATGGTTGGAGTGACGCCTTCTGGTCAGCCTATTGAAAATATGATGGAATGGGCTCAAGCCCGTGGCATGGCAACGGGCGTTGTTACGACCGATAAGATTGTTGGTGCAACACCGTCGGCTTTCTCGGCACATGCTTTGGCGCGTGGCGATGCAGAGGTGTTGTTTGAACAACAAATAGCATCTGACCTTGATGTGTTAATGGGAGGCGGTTCGGCATTACTAACGCCGGAGCGTAAGGAACGCATTGAAGCCGCAGGCTTTACCCTAGTGCAGACGCGTGAAGAACTTAAAGCGGCCTCAGGCGAACGACTCTTCGGTCTCTTCGCTCCTGCAGAAATGACACCAATGATTTCACGAAAGGCCATTGATAAGACGCGTGAGCCGACCTTAGTAGAAATGTCTCAAAAGGCGATAGCGTTGCTAGCAAAGGATGAGGATGGCTTTGTCTTGATGATTGAGGGGGCGCTCGTTGACAAAGGAAACCATGCAAATGATTTGCCTTATGCAACGGAAGATCTTATTGCTTTCGATGATGCCGTAAAGTATGTGTTGGACTGGGCAGAGGCAGAGGGTAATACGCTTGTGGTGATAGTTCCCGACCATGAAACGGGCGGTTTGACGCTTTTGGATGAACCTTTTGAAGGTGCGCGTGCTAAGGCTTTGCGTGAAGCCGTAGAGAGAGGGTTGCCAGCGAAGCAGTTCTTTGTACATTATTCAAGCACATGGCATACGGCAGTGGATGTCTTCCTCGCGGGGAATGATCCCTCGGTGCGTTTTGTTAAGAACAAGGAACTTCCTCAAGCGACATTGGGCAAGGAACCGCGCCATCTTGAACCCCTCTTTGGTACGATGCATAAAGATGAGGATGGTTGGCCGTGTTTGAGGCTCAAGGATGGAACCCTTTTGCGTGCACATGAAGATGCGATTTATTTTCCCTCAAACAATGCTTGGTATCAGAAAGCAAATCCTTGAGAAAAAATGGGTTTAAATAAAAAAGGCTCTCATTGGGAGCCTTTTTTTATTTTGTCTTAAAATGTAAGTTGCTGAATTGCATCTTGCAGTTCAAAGAGGGTGGGGATAATGGGAACATTGGCGGCTTGGAGGCGCGCGTGTGTTTGATGCCCATTGCTACAAAGGATGCATTGCCAACCCATGGCGGCGGCGACTTCGGCATCGTGAAGCGTGTCGCCAATCATTACAACGGGACCATCGAGTTGGAGGCGTTTGGCAGTATCTAATTTGGTCGCGCCGTCATAGTTGCGACTGCCACAAATAAATTGCATTGGTCGAGCAAGGCCGAATTGTTCCATTTGCAAATCAAGAAGGTCTTGTTCTAATGCGGAGAGAACACCTTGTGTATAGCCGAGTTGATGGAAGGTTTGCACACATTGCATAGCGCCGGGTTGGAGCGAGAGAGTCTTCGAAAAAATATATCGCATGTGAAAACTCTCTGCAAGCGCATCCCAATCATAGGGCGTCTCAATTTTCATGCCGAGGTGAAGATAAAAGTTGGCTGCAGGAAAGCCAAAGTGTTGCTTGTAATAATCAAGAGTAATGGGATTGAGTTTGTGAGCCTTGAGGATGACATTTAAGGCATTGACACAAGCTTCAATGTCATAGAGCAAGGTGCCATTAAAATCCCAGACGAGTGTTGGCTTCGTGGACATGTTAGAGCGAATGAAGGACGGGTTTGGTTTCTTCAGGGAAGTCTTCTTTGAGAATCGCTTTGCGGCCAACGCTAACCAGGAGGCCAATCGCCGTGCTAGAAGCTAAGAGACTTGATCCGCCATAAGAAAAGAACGGTAGGGCGAGTCCTTTTGTTGGGAAGAGGTGGGTGACGACGGCCATGTTTGCGGCGCCTTGAGCACAAATCACCATCATTGCGCCAAAGGCAAGGAGCATCCCTTGTTTATCTGGCGCATTGAACGCAATTGTCGTGCCACAGCCAAGGAGAAGAAGAAATCCAACCAAAATAGACGCGGTGCCAACGAGACCATAATCTTCACCAATAACGGAGAAAATAAAGTCGGTATGACATTCGGGTAAGTAGCCTTGGCGTTGCATGCCTTTGCCCATGCCTTGCCCTGTAAGGCCACCATTGCGGAAGGCGATTTCAGATTGCTGGGCTTGGTAGTTTTCACCTTCGCCTTCATTCTGTAAGCGCTTGAGACGGTTTTCGTTGGAGAGGAGAAGGATGGCGATGGCAAGGACACCAAGGACGCCTAAAAGCGCGCACTTCCACCAACCTAAACCGCCAAGTAAGAGCATGAGACCCGAGAGGAAGCAGACAATCATTGCACCGCCAAAGTCGGGTTGGAAGACGAGCAATGCAATTGAGCCGCCGATGAGGACGAAGGGCGGAAGCAAGGTCCGCCACGAGAAACGATTGACAAGCCCGCCAATGCGATCCATGTGTGCGGAGAGAACAACAATGGCCGCAAGCTTGACAAATTCAACCGGCTGTAAACGAATAGGACCAAGACCAATCCAACGCTGAGAGCCCTTGACCGCTACACCAATGCCAGGACATAAGACAAGGAGCAACGAGATAAGCGTAACTGCAATGAGTCCGTAGAAGAAGAGATTTTGCTTAAAAATAGAATAGTTGATGCGCGAGACGCAGAATCCCCAGATAAGTGCAATGATAGCAAAGATGGTTTGCATCTTTACATAATGGAAAAGATTCGCATTTGTGCTACTTTCCTTAGCGCCGGCATAGGAAATAACAAGAAGTGCGAAAACAGACATTCCAATCGCAAGAAGAACGGAGGCAATGACGGAGAGTCGAAGCATGGCTAGAGTCTATTTTTAAGTCGGTCAAAGAGCTGGAGGAAGAAAAAAGGCGCGGTACAATCCCGCGCCTTTCTTTGCGAGCTTTATGCGATTACTCAGCGTTCGGAATCACCAAGGTGGTTCCAGGCGTGAGGGTATAGCCTGCGGCTTCGTCAATGTTGTTGGCTTCACGGAGAACCGCAACGGAAATGTTCCAACGGCAAGCCACAGCGAGGAGATCTTCGCCTTCCTTGACGACATAGGTGGTTGCATCAGCAGCGGGTGTGACAGGCGCTGTGGGTTCTGCAGGAACTTCTTCGGGAACTTCAAGCGCGTCAATCGCAGGGACTTCATCGGGCATTTCAGGAACGGCTTCTTCTGCGGGTGCAGGGTCAACTGGAGTCGGCGCTTCGGGCGTTTCGACCGGCTTGGTTACAACGGGCTTCTTTTCGGGAACTTTTGTGGTGTCCTTCGCGGAAACGACAGGCTTCGTGGGACGAGCGGCCTTGCCCTTGGCACCAGGGATGGTCAACTTTTGGCCAACAAAAATCGTATCCTTCTTGAGGTTGTTTGCTTTCTTGATGTCAGCAACAGAGACGCCATGACGAATTGCAATACCACCGAGCACATCGCCAGCCTTGACGGTGTAAACAACATCATTTGCACCTGCCTTGACAACGGGTTTCGGAGCACGAGGCTTTGCCTTGATGGAAATGTCTGTGCCAGCGGGAAGCTTAATCTTTTGGCCAATCTTGATGGCGTTAGGATTCTTACGAAGTTCGGGATTGAGTGCCAAGATGTCTGGCTTGTGGAGGCCGAAGCGAACGGCGAGAGCGCTGATGGAGTCGCCAGCCGTTACCGTATAAATGACGGGTTGCGGAGCAACAACAGGAGGCGTTACTTCGGTCGGCTTGGTCGGCGTTTCAGGGGTGGTTTCGGTGGGCGTCACTTCTGTAGGGGTGACTTCAATGGTTGTGGTTTCGGTTGGGGTGACTTCCGTAGGAGGCGTTGTTTCAGTAGGGGGGGCAACAACGGGATCCGTATTCGTCAACGATACGGCGCTACGAGGGGCACAACCTGTAACAATTAAGGCACTTGCGGCCGTTACGCAAAGCGTAGAAAGCAACTGCTTCTTCATGGATATTCTTCCTTACTTCGAGAGTTATTTTTATAAAGTTGATGGAAATCAAACATCTATATAATATCAAACTTTTTATTGAATAGCAACACTTCATCACAGGGATTCGTTTTTTTTTACATCTGTCTTACGGGTGCCTTTGAAGGCCTTGATGTTGTTGAACGAGAAGATAAAAGAATCCTTGACGAAAGCCAAGGATGCGCGCATTTGGTTGTTCTCTAATGGATAGAAGTGGCTTAACGTAACCGCATGAGAACATCGCGTTCTGCGGCGTAGATGATTTCAGCAATTTCATCTGCCGTTTGAGCTTCACGCACTTGCTTTAAGACTTCTGTGTCACGAATCATCATACAAAGGCGCGCAAGCACATGGAGATGACGAATGTTTTCGCCGCAACAAATAAGACAGAAAATGTCTGTTGGCGCGTCATCCTCTGCACCGAACCAAACCGGACGATTCGTGCGCCCAAGGAGCATAAAGGGTTCTGCGATTAAGTAAGGATCGGGATGATGAGGATGTAAAAGTGCAATGCCACCAGGGAGCGCTGTTGAGGAGACATTTTCGCGTTGCTCAATTTGTTCTAAAAGATCAACGGGATCATAGAGAAGTTCAAGCGATTCGGCTTTGTCAACGAGGTCACGCATGACACTTTTGCGTGTTTTTGCACGGAAGTCAATATCGATGAATTCTGGGCGCAAAAGCAATGGCAACAGAATGTCTTCTGTAAGGGTAGGTGAGTCTTTGCGCGTAGAGGCTGTGTGTTCGGGCGTTAACTCTTTGAGTTGAAGTGCGAGAATACGGCGCGATCCCCATGCATCGAGTTCTGCCGCATCAAAGATTGGCTCTCCTCCTTGTTTACGGCAAGGAACTTCGCTATATTTGACTGCATCGCGGAGGATTTGTGGCGGAATGCGTAACCGTTCACATGCTTGATCAAAGGAAAGTTGGCGATGCATAATGACCTCAGTAGGTGCGAGCGATGAGGATTAAGGGCGCGAGGGCACGGGAACAACGCGACTTTGCATTTCGTCTTCTTCGTTGGCTCCTACGATAACAGCGGTAACGCCAGGTTGCATTTTTGTGTTACGAGGCACGCGTAAGAAGGAGACATTTACCTTGGGCTCCGGGTTGGGTTCGCCAACGGCTTCGCGATAACGACGCGCATCGGGATTCCCTCCAAAGGAAAGTTTCCAGTCGGTTTTTTCAATGGCAATCTCTGCAACACCTTGATAGACAAAGATACCGCAAATGCGAATAAAATTATAGTAGTTGGGATCGTAGACAAAGAGCAAAGCCTCTTCATCAAAGTCAATGATAGGAGGCAACGCTGTGTTGTCATTTGTGTAAAGCGCCCAAAGCTGTTGGAACTGTACTTGATCGTTGATGACGCCAATACCATTATAAAGATGGGACGACGGCAACATCTCGTCAAAATACTTTTTGGGAATGTCCATGGACTTTAAGGAGGGCGCGACAGGCGTGCGTTGAGGAAGTGTTAAGGCTTCCTCATCGAGATAAGATTTCGCAACCGGTGTGCAACCTAAGGTGACGAGTAAAAGGAGAAATGCAGAGACGCTTAAGAGACGATTCATAACAATTGCTCCTATAATCTTTTAACCATGTCCAAAAGTCTTAAATGAAGCCTCAATTAGTGCTTGAAGCTACGCTGTCCGGTGAAGACCATCGCCACATTGTGTTCGTTACAGCAATCAATGATATCCCAGTCGCGAATAGCGCCACCAGGCTGAATAATCGAGGTCACACCTTCGCGGATACCGATTTCTGCACCGTCACGGAAGGGGAAGAAGGCATCAGAAACCATTGCAGAACCGATGAGACCACCCTTGAGCTCATTTGCGAATGCATCGCAAGCGGCTTGCTTGGTGGGGTCGTTCAATTCATTGTAAGGCGTGTTATAGGTTTCGCGAGCATAGCGGTCAGCGAGCTTACGATAAGCCTTGTCACGAGCAATTTCAGCCACGCCCACGCGGTCTTGTTCACCCGTGCCGATACCGACCGTTACGCCATCCTTCACGAAGAGAACGGAGTTGGAGGTGACGCCACTTTCCACGAGCCAGCCAAAGAGCATATCGTCGAGTTCTTGTGCGGTCGGCTGACGATTGATGCGATGGACCTTGCCTTCCTTATCGGTGATTTCGGGAATAATCAAATCATTAATCGTGCGAGCTTCAGGAACGAAGCTTGTTTGAGCAATGATACCGCCATCAATGAGAGACTTAAAGTCAAGGAAGCGTTCCGCGGCATAGGTTTCCAAGCGCGCCATGTCTTCAATACGCATCACGCGAAGATTTTTCTTCGTTGCGAAGAGAGCGAGGGCTTCATCCGTAAAATCAGGTGCAACGACAACTTCCACATAATTACGATTGATGAGTTCTGCGGTTTCCTTATCGCAAGTACGGTTGAGCGCAATGCAACCGCCGAAAGCTGCGAGCATATCTGCCTTGTTCGCACGATCATAAGCTTCTGCGAGGGTCGAACCCTTTGCGACACCGCAAGGATTGTTGTGCTTCACGATGACAGCACAAGGAGAAGCAGAGAGATAACGCAAAATGTTGAGTGCATTGTCCGCGTCGGTGAGGTTAATTTTACCGGGATGCTTACCAGACTGAAGCAATTCAGCTGTGGTTACAAGGGAACGACCCGCTTGAATGGTCGTCACATTACCCAAGGTTAAGTTGCCGTTAATCAAACGATACATCGCAGCTTCTTGGCCAGGGTTTTCGCCGTAGCGAAGGCCCTTATTGATGCCGTCAATCGTCCAAGAGACCTTTTCATAAACGAGGGTCTGACGCTTATCGCCATCAACGAAGGAAATCTCCATTGTGGGGGTAAAGTGGTCATCCATCACGGTCTTGTACGCGGCTTTAAGATCAATTGCCATAAGTCTGCACTCCTTCAAGAAAAATGGTGCGAAAGGCGAGGTTCGAACTCGCAACCTTCGGCTTCGGAGGCCAACGCTCTATCCAATTGAGCTACAATCGCAAAATGAAAACCGAAAGTATACCATAAATAGAAGGAGAATCGCAAGTAAAAGTTACATGGGATAGAAAGATTTAGGTGAGCCGTCAGGATATTTTTCAAAGTCATTGGTTTTGACGATCAAAGTCATT
>JAUNQZ010000130.1 GCA_030535915.1 bacterium | reverse complement strand
CTCTATGGGATGATCTTGATGTTCACTATGATTGGTACACAAGTTGTAACGGGTGGTGGCATTGGTATGCTCATCCTTGGTATTTTTGCAGGTCTTGGCATTGGCATGTCTGCAATCTTCCAGGGTCGTGCAGGCGGTTGCGCTGCAGATGCTCAGGGTGAAACAGGTCAAGGTTTCACGAACAACCTCGCTGCACTTGGTATCGTTGAAACCACGGCAATTTTCGTGATGGTCTTCACGCTTATTGCAGTTGGTGGTCTCGCTGCCTAAGTCATTGTTTTAATAAATGAATAGAAAATGCTGTAAGTCCAGAGATGGATTTGCAGCATTTCGTTTTTAGTAGAGGGGGTCGTAGAAGACCCGGTCTATGAATTTCTCGCCATTCTTTTAGGTCGTAGAAGACTGCTCTATGGATGGATACCTACATTTATCCTCGGTTTTGGTCTTCACTGTAACTTCTAGAGGAAGTCAACAAGGGGCTTTTAAGAGTTAAATGAAATTATTCATGGAAATGGGCGAAATGGATGAGAGAGATGGATGATTTTCAAGCGACAAATGGGCGGTTTTAAAAGTGAGGGTAAACGGACGTTTTTTCAGAGCATTTTATAAAAGGGGAACGTTGTCTAAAAGAAAGCATGTGTAGTAAAAAATAAAAGCGTACACGGCCGTGTACGCTTTTAAAGAAAAGTGAGTTCTTAAAAGATTACTTCGTGATAGCTTCAGCAGCCTTTTCAACGAGTGCCTCAATCTTCGCGCTATTTGCTTCAACGATTGTTCCAAGCGCTTTCATTTCCTGGCGGAATGCTTCTTGGCGTTCTTCGGCTTGCTTGAAGAGCTTTTCGTTTTCGGCCTGAAGGTTTTTGTAAGTGGCATAATCTTCAGCAGAGAGAATTTTCTCAATCTTAGTGGTAATCATGATTTTTTCGAAATCTTTAATAAAGGTTTCGGGGGTGTATTCACGGCTTGCGCTCAAGCGACCGATTTCGTTACCTTCAGCGTCTGCGATGACATAGGTGGGGAAACCCTGAACTTCATAGTTCTTAGCAAGTTCTTCATTCTTTGCTCGAAGAGCTTCCGGGACGAGTTCTTTATTACGGGGGAAGTCAAGCCAAAGGGTAACCATGTTGTCTTTGGCATAGTTGTTCCAAGTGTCGGTGGAGAAAACTTTTTCATCCATCAACTTGCACCAGCCACACCAATCGCTACCTGTGAAGCACATAAAAACGGGTTTGTTTGTGGTTTTAGCGAGTTGCATTGCTGCAGGCGCATCCATGGTCCACTTGCCGGCTTCGGCGCCTTGGGTCAGGATGTCATCTTTAGCATAGAGAGAAATGGAAAGTGTTACGGCTGCCACTGTGGCGAGGAGAGACTTCAAATTCATTTTTATTTCCTTATTTTAAATAGCTTATCAAAACGGACAAGCAACTGTCTTATAGTATAGAGAAAAAAGAAACGATTGTCTAGAAAAACATTTTTTTAATTTTTGTTGTATACAATTGTAAACGCATAAATAATTTTTTTTGAATTGTTTTATTGAGAGATTCGCCACTCTTTGGTATCCTAATAGAGTTATGAAAATTTTATTTGAACGTTTAACAGCAACAGCTATGATGCCATTTTACGCACATCCAGGTGACGCGGGAATGGATCTTTGCGCAGATGAAGCGATGGTCTTAGCGCCTGGCGAACATGCCGCCATTTCAACTGGACTGCGTATGCAATTACCCCCACAAACGGAGGGACAAGTTCGTCCAAGAAGTGGTCTCGCGTTAAAACATGGAGTGACGGTCTTAAATACCCCCGGAACAATTGATGAAGGCTACCGTGGCGAGGTGAAGGTTATTCTCATTAACCTCGGGAAGGAGCCTTTTGAAATCACTCCTGGGATGCGTATTGCACAGCTTGTTATTGCGCCGGTTTTACGGGCGGAGGTCTGTGAGGTTGAAACCATTGAGGTTGATACTGTTCGTGGATGTGGGGGCTTCGGGTCCTCAGGTGTTAACGTCCCTTAATTGGAGTTTCTAATGTCGTTAAAACATAATGAGTTATCCTCTCGCGCAATAGCGGTGATTCCTGGGGGTGTAAATTCGCCCGTGCGTGCGTTTAATGCTGTGGGGGGGACCCCTATCTACGTCGCCGCAGGTCGAGGCTCAAAAATTACCCTCGCAGATGGACGAGAATGTATCGATTGTTGTTGCTCATGGGGTGCAATGATTTTAGGCCATGGCGACCCAGAAGTCGCAGAGGCTGTCCATTGTGCCGCATTGCGAGGAACAACCTTTGGTATCTCAACGCCAGGCGAAATTGAGCTTGCAGAGCGTCTCGTACGCGTACTTCCTGCAATTGAGAAAGTGCGCCTTGTAAATTCCGGTACAGAGGCCGTAATGACTGCAATTCGCTTGGCGCGAGGCGTCACAGGGCGTGATTTAATTTTGAAATGTGAGGGATGCTACCACGGACATAGCGACGCGATGCTTGTGGCAGCGGGTAGTGGTGTTTTAACAGCTGGAGATGGCGCACAGGTCGCAAGTGCGGGCATCCCACATTCCATCGCCCATGATACCCTTGTCATTCCCTACAATGATAGTGCGGCCGCACAGCGTGCGTTTGCAGCTCATCCTGGTAAAATCGCAGCAATTATTGTTGAACCTGTGGCTGGAAATATGGGTTGCGTTCCGCCATTGCCGAATTATTTACAAACACTGGAAAAGCTCGCGCATGCCGATGGCGCTCTTTTCATTTGTGATGAAGTTATCAACGCTTTTCGCTTTCATTTTGGTCTTTATTCAGACCTTGTTGGATTGCATCCCGATATCGTCACAATGGGTAAGGTGATGGGTGGAGGCTTTCCGCTTGCCGCTGTAGGTGGACGCGCTGAGATTATGGATGCTCTCGCTCCTACGGGTAGTGTTTACCAGGCTGGCACATTGTCGGGTAATCCCGTGGCGGTCGCCGCCGCAAATGTTGTCCTCGCTCGTTTGGAAAAAGAATCGCCTTATGAGAAAATTGCGCGTTATACAAAAGCTGTTGCAGAGGGTATAGAAGCTGCGGCGAAGGATGCGAATGTGCCTCTTTGTGTGCAACGCTATGAAACTGTCTTTACACCTTTTGCGACAACGCAACCCCCGCGAAACCTTGCAGAATCAAAAGCATGTGACGCGTCTCTTTATGCTCGGTTCTTCCAAGGTATGCTCGCGCGAGGCGTCTACTTGGAGCCTTCGCAATTTGAAGTCAATTTTATCTCTGCGGCTCATACGCAAATGGATATTGAAAAAATCATCTCCGCGGCAAAAGAAACATTAGAAACACTTTAATTTTCTTGAGGAATGTGTTATACTACTTAGGTATATGAAATTAAAGAATTTATTAAGTCTATTTTCCCTTTGCGTAGTAGCAACCGCTTTTGCGCAATATCGTGATTACTCTCGCATGGGAAAGACCCCCGCGGAGTTGCGCTTTATTGAAAATCCTAACGATGTAGAGCTAAAGGAGCCTTCATGGTTTTGGTATAATCCAAAATATGATACGTCTGATGAACAGCTTCGTTATGCTGATAATTTGTATCGTGAAGGAGAAATAGAAGCGGCTGCCGAAGCTTACAATGATCTTGTGCATGAATGGCATTCTTCAGCAGAAGCGCTTCGAGCACAATTGATGTTAGCACAAATTCATGATGAAC
>JAUNQZ010000030.1 GCA_030535915.1 bacterium | reverse complement strand
CCTTCGTTAACGCTTCCATCATTGCGAGGAAACTTGAACTTGACGTCATAGAAGAGAATTCCTTTGTCGTATCAACAATCGTTTCAGCATTTGCATTGAGCGTTTTTAACACGGTTGTAGAATCTACCGTTGCGCCGCCAATTTTGCTTAAGAATTCGGCTTCCGTCGAGGAACTTTCAAGTGCCGTTTTCCACTTTTTGTAGAGGTCGCTTTCAACGATTTCTTTTTCACCCTTACGCACAGCCAAAACATCAAGCGCAGCAGCATCAGCATCCGTTGCGGTCAATGCGGTTGTCGCTTCATAAATAGCCGTTGGCAATGAAGATTTATCGGTGGTTGTTTGTGCAGACTCCCACAATTGAGAGGCTTGATAAGCTGTTGCAATGAGGGGAGTAATAGACGCAATTGAATCTGACACCTCTTGCGTTGTATCAAGGATTTTCTTCAAGCTTTGAATTTGTGTTGCATAAGCACTTGTTGCACTCGTTGTAGAGAGTGTTGTGGGCAATTCTTCGCCAGAGGCGACTTCGGAAACAACAGATGCCGTTTGATACCATTTCCCAAGTGTTGTCTTTTGTTCATCGGTCAAAGCCGAAGAATTTGAACATGCTGTTACGAGTAACAGACTTGCGGTAAGTGCGGGAAAATAAGACCACTTCATTGTAAAATCTCCTTTCGAAGAGAGAGGGTTGATGAACGCATCGCGGCAGCAGATGCAACTTGGAAATAACGAAGGCCAAATTCTGGCATAATCGCTAATAAATGATCAAAGATATCGCTCTGGACACGCTCATATGTTTCCCATGAAGTGTCCGCAGTAAAGCAATAAATTTCAAGCGGCAAACCACAATCTGTAGGTTGCATTTGACGAACAATTATCGTCATTCGTTTATTGATACCTTGCAAGGATTTAATATAAGCCAAACAGTACGCTCTAAAGGTGCCGATATTGGTCAATTTTCGGGTATTTGCAATGGTATCAAGAGGCGATGAATGCGTTTCGTTATAGGCTTGAATCTCTTTCATCTTCTCTGCGAGATAGCCACGCAAGATATTAATCTTTTTCCATCGTTCAAGCATCTCATCTGTTGCAAATGCGACAGAATCCACATCAATCCAAATGGAGCGTTTGATGCGGCGACCGCCTTTCTCAAACATATTTCGCCAGTTCTTAAAAGGACTCGCAATCAGATTGTATGCCGGCACGGTGGTGACCGTATTGTCCCAATTCATCACACGCACAGACGTTAAGGTCATGTCGATGACATTGCCATCGGCATCTGTGCCTGGGACTTCAATCCAGTCACCCATACGAATCATCCCATTACTTGCCAAGGTAATGCCTGCCGTAAGCCCTAAAATAGAGTCTTTAAAGACCAACATTAGCACGGCCGACAAGGCGGTCATACCCGAAATAATGTATGTTGGATCATGTCCCGAAATATATGCGACAATTGCCACGGTTGCAAAAATATACCCCAAGACCGAAAGAACTTGGAAAATTCCTTTTTGCGGAGACTCATCTACGCCTCGGCTCAAATTCATCAACCGATAAGTAATACTCAGCATCGCGGCAAAGATATGTGCACACACAAAATAGAAGAAAATACGATTGACCGTGATGAGAATTGTGCGTGTTGCGCCTTCATTGAGAATTGTCCAGACAAAGATGCCTGAGACAAAGAGCGGAATGAGGAGGAGAATGCGAGGAATGAGGCGTGCATTTAGAAAAATTAAGCGGATGGGTGCGTGGCGGCCTTTTCGTAGGAGGCGCAGTTTGAGTTGGGTGAAGATCATGCGACAGAGGAAGTAGGAAGCAACCGTCACTCCAAGGAGGAGGAGGAGTTGGACGCAGGTTCGCGGAAGGAGTGGCCATGCGTTCATTTCGTTGCGAAATGCATAGAGAGCATCAAGGAGTGTTCGGAACATTTTTATTTACCTTTCTTGAGGTTGGATAGTATAGCATATTCTTTTTGCCGAAGGTTTTTTTCGTTTGTTTTTGTATCGTGTGGTTCTTATGTATGCACGTGTGGTTGGGGTGAAAAAGGGCGTCACGTGGGGTGACGCCCTTTTTGCCTTAAAATTTACTCTGTTGGGGCGAGTTTGGATTTAAATTTTGTTTCTTCCTCTGCGGGGGGAGTGGGGTTGGAACGATATTTGGCGCGGCATTCGGAGCAGTAGAAGAAGTCTTTGTCCCAGGTGGTTTCTTCTTCTTTGCCGCAGTTGTCGCAGGTACGTGTTTTGCGGGCGCGTTTGACGCGGCATTCGGCGCAGAAGAATTCATCGCCGCCCCAGGTGGTTTCTTCTTCTTTGCCACAGCTCATGCAGGCGCGTTTTTGCATTTCGCGTTGGAGGCGGAAGTCCATGGCGTGTTCGTCCATATAGATGTGGGGATAGTCGAAGCAGTTGGGTGCGGTGAGGAGGAGTTTGCTGGTGATGGTGAGGTTGCGTTGGGCGTTCATGGCGACAAGTTGGACGCGTTTGCCGAGGCGACGGACGCGGCGGAGGACGGGGATGTAGTCGGCGTCACCGGCGACGAGGACGGCGACATCGTAGGCGCCGGGTACGGTTGCGAACCATGTCATTTCCGAGGCGAGGTTGGCATTGCCCCATTTTGCGTCGGGAAGGGCAGAAGGTTCGCAGCGGAAGTCGATTTCCGTGATATCCATTTCATAGCCACACTGTTCACCTAAGAAATCATAGAAGACTTTTTGTTTGGAGGGGTTATAGCCTAATTTATTTACGGGGATGGTCCCATAGTAGCAGGTGCGAACGATGTCGACTTCCTGGCCACTGATTTCTGCCAACGATTGTGCGATGATGTCGGGAATGCGTTTGTAATCGACTTCGAAGCCTTTTTCACCTAAGCGATTGAAGAGTGCTTGACGGCCTTTATACAACCAACATCCATCAATAAAAATCATTGCGCGAATGGCCATGATAGGATTCCTTTATAATTTGCCATAGTTTGCTTACGGCAGTTATTTCTTAATTTTAATGAGGCACATACATAACATAAAATATATGGCTGAAGTCCTTTTTCGAACTTCCCTAATATGAAAACATAAATAAAGAAAAAAGGCAACTCTTTTTTTTATGGAACGAAAAAAAGTTCACGTGGCGCTGTGAATAAAAAAACCGAAACGAAGGGATTCGTTTCGGTCGTGTGGTTCGTTCGTGTTGTATCCATACGCTGGTCTTTCGGCCAGGTATAAAACTGGTGGGCTGTGCTGGACTCGAACCAGCGACCCCTACCGTGTGAAGGTAGTGCTCTAACCAACTGAGCTAACAGCCCAAAATGGAGCGGGCGAAGGGAATCGAACCCTCGTAAGAAGCATGGGAAGCTCCTATTCTGCCATTGAATTACGCCCGCAGAAAGTGCCACAAAGAATACCAAAAGCGAGCTGAAAGTGCAAGTGTTTTTTAGAGGCTTGCGGAAAAAGGGGCATCGTTTTGAGGGCGCATGGCAAAAGCGTGCAATGGGGCATCCTTCACAACGAGGTGCAATCGGGCGACAACGGGTTTGTCCAAAGGAAACGAAAAGGGCATTCCATGCGATCCAGAAGGTTTCGGGTAAACATTGGCGAAGCGCCATCTCCGTTTCAAGCGGCGTTTTCGTTTTAACAATCGCCAATCGGTTATTGATGCGGTGAACGTGTGTGTCGACGCAGATGGCGGGTTTCTTAAAAGCGAGCGCAACGACAAGGTTGGCGGTTTTGCGTCCCACACCGGGCAGTTGAATGAGTTCCTCAACCGTCTCGGGAATCTTCCCGCCAAATAATTGCAGTACAGCTTGTGGTAAGGCTTTTAAGTGGCGGGCTTTGTCATGGTAAAAGCCAACAGGATAGATGGCTTTTTCAATGGCGTCAAGGGTGCAGGTGTCAAGCGATGCTAAATCTGGAGCCATGGGGAAGAGACGCTCAAGGGCGCCTGCGGTCGTTTGATCAAGCGTTCGGGCAGAGAGAATCGTACCAACGAGAATTTTATACGGGTCTTGTGTTTGAGCGGCGATTAAATCCATAATCGGCGCTTGGACAGATGCAAACGCCGCTTGCAATGCATCGTGAATGGCTTGATAATCTTCAAAGCGATAATTGTTTTTAAAGGGACGCTTTTTTGTTTTCTTTACGGGCATGGCGGAACCTCTTTTAGAACATCATCCCATGAAGCCATGCGAAGGGCTTCTGCGGGATAATCTTGCGGTGGCACATTGGGCGGCGGACAAACGTAGACGTGTGGGATACCAGCGGCAAGCGCGGCTTGACTTCCAACACGGGAATCTTCAAAGACAACGGCATCGGTCGCGTTCACGCCGAGGCGTTGGAGGGCGAGCAAATAGCCGTCGGGATGGGGTTTGCCGCGGTGCACATCATCCGATGGCACAGAACAATCGTGTGCAAAGAAATCAAAGAGATGACTGCGGTGGAGATTCTCCTCGATGGTACGGCGCGGCGAACCCGAAACATACGCACAGCGAATGCCAGCAGCATGGAGGCGTTGAAGTAAGCGTGCGGCACTTTCAATCACTGGTGGATTCAATGCGAAAAGTTCCGAAAATTTGAGGCAGAGTTGATGGCCGAGGCGGGAGGCGGTAAAATCGGCCAGCGCGTCGGGAAAGGTGCGCTTGAGCGTTGCAAATGCATCGGGCCAGGCCATGCCATAAATGAGCGCCATAATGGTTTCGGTGCGTTGGCGAAGGCCAAGCGTTTCAAAGACAAGCACAAGGGCTTCTGCCCAGAGTCGCTCCGTATCGAAGAGCGTTCCATCCATGTCGAAGAGGGCAACCTTTGGCAAAGGGGAAGACATCTTAGTTTTTCTCCTTATGGAAAATCAATTGGAGGCCATTCCAGGCGTTGTGGAAAAAGACATAAAAGGCAGGACCTAACGCCGCGAAGGGCGCACCACAGGCAAAGGCAAGATAGGTCGTGTAGGAAGTATTTTTCTGGCCGAGGAGTTGGGAACATTCGCGGGCGTGTCCTCCGATTCCAAGGAGAGCCCCTACCCCAAAGGAAAAGATGCAAATCAAAAGGTCAATCACTAAAACCCAAAGGATATCTGCGCGTGTAAAGGATTCGCCCGAAGCGTCAATGAAATCAGAAGCCGATGCAGCAATAATCGCGACCAGCGCCATCCACGCGTAGAGCGTTGAAGGCGTGAGGCGTTTTCCCCATTGTTGTGCACGTTGTTTAAAGCAGAGGCGCAACACTCCTGCGAGAAGCGCCGGGAGGAGCGTCACAAAGCAAACGCGGGAAAGCACGAGCGGCATTGCTGTCCATGCGGATTGGTGTAAGACAAGAGGAACCGCAATGGGCAAGACACAACTCACAACAAGCGCGGATAAGAGAAAGCCGACCAATGCAAATCCAATCGATCCTCCAAGGAGCGAAATAATCACCGGTGCAGCGGTTGCCGTTGGCGTAATCGTCGTGAAAAAGGCGGCTTGCGCGAAAGGTTCGGGAATGCCGCAGAGGAGCATGCCTTTCCAAATGCCAAAGGCGCTGAGGAGATTCACCACAATCACCCAGAGATGGCGCCAAGAGAAGACACGCTGCGTTAAATCCATCCGCATAAAAACCACGGTGAGCATGTAGATTAAACAATACGGCATCAGAGGTTTTAAAAGAGCAAGCGACGGGATAAACCATCCCGCCGCAAAACAAAAGACCAACATGATCGTGCGAAACATGTTCTCTCCTTATTGACGTGGCTCCGTATGCTTACGAAAGAGCACATAAAGCACGAGGTCGGTCGAAACCAAAAGGAAAAGCATCACATAGAGCCAAATGACATTCTTCGCCAAGAAACTCGCGGTTTCGGGCGGAGGATTCAAGACTTTATGGGTAATCCCGCAGATGTAACCCGTCAAGATAATCATCATAAACGCAGGCGACTTTCCTCGGACGTAACGCGTGCGAAGCGACTTCATAATGGACGCAGGCCAGCTAAAACCAAACGCCAAGAGCATCAATGCTTCAAAGAGCCATGTTTCCATTGTTTCTCGTCCTTTTAGAGCATCGGAAGATCCGGGATCTCTTCGGCGACGGCATCGGTTTCAACCGTTGAGAGCGAGAGGTTTTGGATGCCCACGCGTTTGCACGCATCGACGACCTTCATAAATTCTTCATACGGCGTCTTTGCATCGGCACGAACAATCACCGCATCATTCGGGCCGGTGATGGCTGCGAGGCGTTCTAAGAAGGTATCCAATGCTTTCCCGGTATAGGTCACACCTTGAACGGTCACGACACCTTCTTTATTGATGTTGAGCTTGGTCTCAAAGGACATCGCGGCGGCAATCTTTCCCGATTTCGCAGAAGGAAGCTGGATATCCATCGTGTATTCCCACTGCGAGAAAACCGTCGAGGTCACGAAGAAGCACAGCAACAAAAAGACAATATCCATCATTGCAGTCATTTGGAACTGCGGTAATGCGGATTGGCGTTTACGGAAATTCATAGGTTATTCCTGCGTGTGCTTGCTGCTGAGGATGGCGACGAATTCGGTGCAGACGCCTTCGAGTTCTGCGA
Source organism: bacterium (assembly GCA_030535915.1). Classification (GTDB taxonomy): domain Bacteria; phylum Verrucomicrobiota; class Kiritimatiellia; order RFP12; family DVOR01; genus Spyradenecus. The sequence continues at coordinate 9,705 of JAUNQZ010000030.1, read as the reverse complement.
CCAAACGCACGGCACGACGACGGAACCATGCATAAAAGGCCATCGAAGGAATCGCCACAATCAAACCAAAAATGGTCGTCACGATAGCTTTCGAAACGCCTGCGGCCAATTCGGTCGGCTTTGCAGCGGCGACATCCGAACCTACCGCGCCAAACGCATAGAGCATACCAAAAACCGTTCCCAAAAGACCGACCAACGGCGCAATCGTTGCAATATCCAACAACCACTGCGTTTGACCTTGAATAATATCCGACTGACGCGAACCTTCACTTTCCGCAACCTTGGAAATCATTTCAGGCGTTGCATTCGGCGCATTGCGAAGGGCATCCATCGTTGCAATCATCACCGCGGAGAGCGGAGAAGGAACATCATCACACAAACGACGCGCTTCTGCGACATTGGTTGTCAAATATTCAGGAAGGTCACGACGCAAACGATTCGGAACGACATTGTTCACGCGCAAGGTCACAAGGAAGTAGAGAATCATCGTTACGCTAATGACGCTCATTGCCAAGAGCACCCACATTAAAGAGCCACCCGCTGTCCAAGCGCCCATGAGACCCATTGATTCCGTTGTGTTTGCTGCAGCAGTTGCAAATAAAAACATGCTTAAATCTCCATATTATTAAAAAAGGAAGCGCGAATTATACCACAATCTGTCCATCGTTGCAACTCTTTCGCCATCGCATCGCTTCGGCTTTCTTTTTTCGCTCTCCATGAATCCGTTTGAATGTCTTTTTCAATATCGCCCACTTTGAAGCGCAAAGTCGCCCTTTTTGAAGCTCAATATCGCCCACTTTGAGAAACGATTTCATCAGCCTTGATTTTAAGGCCTTTTGGAGCGCGCCTAAAGACCTTCAAAAAAGTCGAAAAAGAAACGCCTTTTCCCATGGTGAGGAGAAGGCGTTGAGAGGGATTCAAGCAAAAACCTTAAAGGGGAACCATCCTCCTTACGAACTTAAATTTGCGAGAGAATATTCGAGACTACACGAGGCGTCACGCCTAAGCGCTTTTGAACCGCTGCCGTCGCACGTTCGCCCAAGGCTTTGCTCTCTGCATTTGAACGCAGAAGTTTCAAGAGTTTCTCTTCCAATGCCAAACGGTCCGGCGCTTGGATAATCGCCTCTTGTGCAAGAAGGTCGCTCATCACAGGACGGAAGTTTTCCGTGTAAGGTCCGACGGTTGTTGCACAACCACAGAGGCAAGGTTCAATCATATTTTGAGCGCCATGCTCACAGAGGGATTTACCCACAAACACCGTCTTCGCCAAACCGTAGAGCCCCATAAGTTCACCCGTGGTATCGGCGAGGAGAACCGTATCCTTCGGTTGCTTCGTTGGATTCGGCGTACGTGATTTACGGAGGCAAACAAAACCCGCATTGCGGATGGTCGCTTCAACATCATTGGCTTTCTCAAAGTGACGCGGCGCAATGATGAGACGAAGCGTTGGATCAAATGCAAGGGCTTTACGATAGATTGTGAGGATAAAGAAATCTTCTCCAGGCCACGTTGAGCCGCCCAAGAGAATCGGTGCGTCAGGCGCAAATCCCGCCGCATCAAGGTAAGCGCGAAGTTCAGCTTCCTTTTCAGGATTCCGTTTTGCAACATCAAACTTCATCGAACCCGTCACTTCCACACGATCGGGTTCACAGCCTGCATCAACGAGGCGTTGCTTATCCAAATCCGACTGTGCATAAATACGTGTGATCATATTCAACACAGGCCCAAACCAACAACGCAACCGACGATAGCCCGGCGCCGAACGATCACTAATGCGAGCATTCACAAGGAAGGTGGGAATATTTTGCTTCTTCGCTTGACGGATTGCATTCGGCCAAAGTTCGGTTTCCGTGATAATGTAAGCGCGCGGACGAATCGCATCAAAGGCTCGCTTCACACATGGCGGAAAATCCAACGGTGCGTAAATCAAAATATCACACTTTGAGACAACCTTTTGTGCTTGCGTCCAGCCCGTACTACTCGTAACCGAAAGGACAAAAGCTAAGTCCGGCGCTTGCTTTCGCAACTCTGTCATCAACTGTGCCGCAACAGCGACTTCGCCCACCGATACCGCGTGCACCCAAACACGACGCGTGCCATCTTGCAAATCCACCAAAATCTCATGCGGATAACGACCAAAACGATCGTTAAAACGATTCGCATATCCCCCGCGACGACACATGCGAATGAGAAACTTTGGCATCATGCAAACATAAGCAATCGCAAAAAGAATATTATAGAGCAACCATTTCATAATCAACGATCCGTAAAGTGGACAGAGATGCGTCCATACATTGCAAAAAGTTCTGCTTGCAACCGCGGTACAAGTGTACGACTAAAAAGAAAACGATCCGCACGACGACGCAATCCAAGCATCAAGACCTTGTTGGAAAACGACTCAACGACAACGCGTTTGCGTTCTTGTGTCGGCAAGAGACGATCTAAAAGAAGATTCATTTCCGCCAACGGGTCTGCCGATGGCAGTTGGTCGAGCAATTCTTGAAGTCCGGACTGCACAAAATCCGAAAGGGCGGGAACTTCATACGCGCCCGTAGCTCCAGCCATGCCATAATCACGCGGCAAATCTGCTGGATGCGAACGCGAGGTTAATCTCCCAACAACGGGGTTCTCGTCGGCGACGAAGAATTCCGTTGTCGAGGCATCAACACTACCAGAAGTTACGTATTCCCGACCTTTTTTCATCTTACTTTAACGCGGCATCCATTTCTTGACGGATGGCAGCTGCAGCAGCAATGGGATCTGCGGCTTCAAGAATCGGACGACCGACCACAAGATGCGTCGAACCATCACGCACTGCGCCTGCAGGCGTTGCCACGCGCTTCTGATCGCCTACATCCGCGCCCGCAGGACGAACGCCAGGCGTGACAAACACCACGGGCTTCGAAGCAGCAGGTGTCAACACTTTGTTCATATTTGCAACTTCACGCGGCGAGCAAACAATACCATCAGCGCCATTGGTAATCGCGAGGAGACCGAGTGCTTCCACCTGGTCGGGCATCGCACGCTGAACGCCAAGGTCATCGAGATCGGTTTGGTCAAGCGAAGTCAAGCAGGTCACCGCAAGAATTTTGGGTGCCTTGTCGCCAAAGGTCGCCGCAGCATCCGCCGCCGCACGAATCATTGCCTTACCACCCGAGGCATGAATCGTCATCAAATCAACACCAAGTGCAGCACCCGACTTCACCGCACGCTCAACCGTGCGAGGAATGTCATGAAGCTTGAGGTCAAGGAAAACACGCTTCCCTGCCGCCTTCACGAGACGAACGACGTCAGGACCTTCTGCAGAGAAGAGTTCGAGACCAATTTTGTAGAAATCAACCGCATCACCAAGGCGTGCAATCACATCTGCAACTTCTGCCTTTGTAGAAACATCAAGTGCAACAATTAAATCTGCCATAAAAATATCCTTTCTAAATAATCGCTTATAGTATAGCAAATTCTCATCAAATAAGGGAGGAAAAAAACAACGGCACGGTTTTCGCCGTGCCGCCTATTCTATCGCTGTAATCGTGCCATGATCCAAATGAATCAAACGTTGATTTGAAGAGCCTCTAAAACGCAAGTCGAGCGACTTTTTTGCAAGCACAAAACGTCCATCCACAAGGGCGTCAATTTCATTCAAGAGGTCGTGACACTCGGGTTTCTCCTGAAGTTGCTCAAAGGTCCACCCGGAATAGGCCATAACATGCAATCCCAAGCGATGACACCAACGTGCTAAATGATACAATGGGAAGGGTTGACAAAAGGGATCTCCACCCGAAAAGGTCACGCCATCAAGATGGGTACGAATTTGCCAAATCTGTCGCATCAAATCAAGCAATGAAATACTACGGCCTCCCGCAGGGTCATGCGTCTGCGGATTGTGACATCCCGGACAATGGTGCGGACACCCTTGCGTAAAAACAGCAAAGCGAAACCCAGGTCCATCAACAATGGACTCAGGCACAATGCCTGCAATACGTAACGTGGTGATAGCCATAAGTGGAATGTACACGAGAGAGGCGCCCGTGCCAAACACGGGACGCCTCTGTATGAATTTTCAATTAGATATGCTTGACGCGATCGCGCACTTCTGCAGCCTTAGCATTGTTGAAGCGATCCAACGTACCCACGAGATAACCGGTAATACGACGGATGCGTTCAAACTTCGGGCCACCTTCTTCTTCGCGACGACCACACTTCGGGCACACATCATCAATGATACCACGATAACCGCAAACAGGGTCACGATCGAGCGGATGGTTAACCGAACCATAACCAATACCCGTGTTTGCCATGTGACGAACGATTTTTTCGAAAGCTTCCGGGTTATCGGCCATCTTACCATTGAGTTCAATGTAAGTGATGTGACCGCCATTGGTCAATTCATGGTAAGGCGCTTCGAGTTCAATCTTACGGAAGGCGCTAATCGGATAGTACACTGGCACATGGAAGGAGTTGGTGTAGTAGTCACGATCGTTGATTTCCGCAATCATACCAAAGCGTTTCTTGTCCATGCGAACGAAACGACCCGAGAGACCTTCTGCAGGCGTTGCAATCAAGGTGAAGTTGAGACCGGTTTCCTGCGAGGTACGATCCGTGAACTCACGCATGTGCTGGACAATTTCAAGGCCGAGCTTCTGAGCTTCTTCACTTTCACCATGATGCTTGCCAATGAGGCTCTTGAGCGTTTCTGCCAAACCAATGAAGCCAATCGTCAACGAACCATGCTTGATGACATCACGCACTTCGTCATCGGGACCGAGCTTTTCAGAACCCAACCAAAGACCTTCGCCCATAAGGAAGGGGAAGTTACGAACGCGTTTACGCGACTGCACTTCGAGACGATCCAAGAGCTGATCGCGCACCAACGCCATCATGTCGTCCAACTGTGCGTAGAAGGTCTTGAGCGAACCATGGCTTTGAATCGCCAAACGCGGCAAGTTAATCGAAGTGAAGGAGAGGTTACCACGCTTCCACACTTGAGCATTGCTCGGATCGTAATTATTGGTCGCAACGCGTGTACGGCAACCCATATAGGAGATTTCCGTTTCGGGGTGACCTTCCTTATAAAGTGCCGCATTAAAGGGCGCATCCTGGAAGCAGAAGTTCGGGAAGAGGCGCTTTGCACTCACTTCGCAGGCCAACTGGAACAAATCATAGTTGGGTTCGCCGGGTTCAAAGTTAATTCCCTTCTTCACGCGGAAAATCTGAATGGGGAAGATAGGCGTTTCACCATCACCGAGACCCGCCTGTGTTGCCAAGAGGAGATTCTTGATCACCATGTGACCTTCGGGCGAAGCATCGGTACCATAGTTAATAGAAGAGAAGGGCGTCTGAGCACCTGCACGCGAATGCATCGAGTTGAGGTTGTGAATCAATGCTTCCATCGCTTGATAGGTGTCACGCTCGGTATTCTTGTAAGCACGATCACGAGCAAATTCCTGAACGCGTGCCACCACATCCTTCGACACGCCTGCAGCAACGAGAGCCTCGGCTTCTGTCGCAATGCGATCGGCATCATTAGCGGTCGACATCGTCGGCGTAGGCGGAAGTTCAATCGATGCAGCGAGGTCTTCATTGCAGAGGAGCGCGATGGCTTCACGCATCGTTGCCTTATAGTGACGGGCGTAGGTCATGCGAACACCATTCGCCATGGCGAGGTCAAAGTTCGGCACCGACTGACCGCCGTGCTGATCGTTCTGGTTCGACTGAATCGCAATGCACGCAAGCGCCGCAAACGAACGAATATCTTTCGGCGGACGCAAGAAGCCATGACCTGTGCTGAAGCCACGGCTCAACAAATCCACGAGGTCAATCTGACAGCAGGTCATCGTCAAGCTGTAGAAGTCCAAGTCATGAATATGAATGTCGCCTTGTTCATGTGCACGCGCCACTTCAGGACGCAACATATTGTCGACATAGAACTGCTTCGAACTTTCCGAGCCGAACTTCAACATCGACCCCATTGCGGTGTCACCATCGATGTTGGCGTTTTCACGCTTAATATCCGAATCCTTCGCGGACGCATGAACGATATCTGCGAGCGTACGCATCAACTTGGTATTGCGTTCACGAGCACGGGAACGATCCGCACGATAGAGGATGTAGCACTTCGCCGTATCCGGCAAATTGTTATCCATGAGGGCGCGTTCAACAGCATCCTGGATCGATTCGATATCAGGCGATTCAGCCTTAATTTTACGAGCGGCTTCTTCTGCAAGCTTGTTGGCCAAAGCTTCTAATTCAAAATCGTCCTTATCCTTCAACTGATCGCATGCACGCGTTTGTGCGAGCGCCTTCACAATAGCGGCGGAGATTTTACCTAAGTTAAATGGCACCTGACGTCCATCGCGCTTAATAACCGTCTTTATCATCTATGTGTCCCTTGTTGTTGTGTTGTTCTAAAACTGTTCCGACTCGACAATGAAACTATCGCGTCATAAAACAAACAAAGCATACGAAAAAAACATTCGCTTTGTCAAACAACATCTTGAACGATTCCTGCGTCAATACACAAGATATAGCGCTTAACCTCATTTACAAACCCTTGATGTTTTATTTATCCATTTTTTAAACCCTTGAAAACAACGCATTTAAAGGCGATTCCAAAAGGGCCTCTAACGGGGCTATCTTGTGGTCATAAAAGTTCCCTCAAATAAATTTATTCGTGCAACCTGCGTTAAACCGTTGAAGCGTGGGAGCATCGCATTCGCTTTGACCATCGAGACGCATCGCTTCTGAACGCCTCGGCGTCACAACACGAAGAGGACTATCTTCTAGCGCCCTTCATTCGCACATTCACTTCGCGTAAAAAACAAATAGAGCACCGCAAGGGCGCTCTGTTTGTTTGAAGTAAAACCATCGCTTAGCGAACGATCAGCCAGGTTCGAGCACGCGAGCGAACCACATGGAGACCCGTTGCATCCTGACGGAGCAAGTAGCCATGATCCTTCACTTCATCACCATTCTTATCATAAACAGTAATCGTGCCGTTAATCTTGCTAAAGCCGTTCAAGCCATTCCATTGAAGGATGGTTGCACCTGTTGCATAAGCATTATCATCTGCAAGACGCAAGACAACATTGAGCATCACTTCGTCTTCGTCCACCGTATTCGGCAACTGAACATTTTCAGCCTGAACACAAGAGACCAACGGAGCGCCTCCATTTTCTTCGTCAATATCCACAACGACATCCAAGACAGAACCCTTTTCAAGTTGCAAGGTTCCCTTAATGGTCATTGTCACGGGGAGGTCCTTTTCCTTACCTTCACTATACGTGACGGCAGAGAGAATCGCGCCCGCAGGAACATTGATCTTGGAGGTTTCAGCACCAATGGTACCGCTACCCGTGAGGCGTCCACCTTCAGCAACATTTACATGTCCCGCCCATGTGCCAAAGATTTCAGCACAGGTCTGATCTGCGATAGCAAGTGTGCCGACCTTCACAGAGGAGGCGCCCGCATAGACGAAGCGAGGAACCACATCTGCATCCAATGTCTCCGCGCGTTCAATGGCGAGGCCTGCGGTAATCGTTGTACCACCGACCGAACCACCCATGAGCGTACCCGCGAAGGTTGTTGCAGGATTCAAGAGCTTGAAGGTCAAGACACGATGTGTCGACCACTCACCCGCAGCGGCGTTCAATGCCGGCTCAACGCCAATGAGACCTTCACCCAACACATTGCCGAAGACAATGGCAGGGGTTGTCGAGGCACCCTTACCGAGCAAGAGCGCATCCGTTTCACGCGTCGAGTTGAGCAAGCTCAAGGTCGTCGTCTCAGGGAAGAATTCATCCGCTTCAAGCGTCAAGCGACCAGACTGAGGATTATACTCAAAGGTCTGAACATTTGCACGACCCGCAGCAGCAGTCAAACGCGGCGTTGTTGCAACCGCGGCATTACCCTTTGCTTCCCATGCGAAGACACCTGCAGGATCAACGCCTTCGTTGATTTCCACAGAGATTGCGGCATCACCATTCGTGGCACCCGTATAAGCACCCGTAAAGGCAAAGGCTGCATCACCTGTCAATGTAACCGGCGTCTCAACGGCGAAGAGGTCTTCCTGACCCATGGCAATTGCACCCTTCGTTGCTTCAAAGGCCTTAACCATCGAAACATCTGTATTAAAGGTCAATGTACCCGAACCAATATTACGGAAGGTACCCACCGTTGCAGCAGCGTCTTCACTCAAAGGTGTCATCGTGCTTTCAATCGTGGAGTCCTTACTTCCAGCAAAGACCATGGTCGCTTCATCACCCATTGCAATCGGACGAATCATCGTGCCACCATCATGGAGCGGTCCCTTCAAAAGCAAGGAGCCTCTCAAGAGCGTCAAGGATGCATTCGTACCAAACTTAATCGGTCCATTAATGGTCGTTGTGGCATCGCCGGTCAAGACCATTTCACCATGAATCGTCAAGGTCTTCTGATCGCCATAGTCTGTTACGGCATCAATGGTATAGCCACGATCCTTACCATCCTCAATCATCGCATCCGAACGCAATGCCATCAAGGTGAAGGGACTGCTATAATCCCAATGAACCGTACGCGAAACCTCAACCTCTGTCTCGTTGTTATTGGCATCTTTGACCATAACCTTATTGGCGAACATTGCAGACTGAGGATCACTTTCCGTAGGAAGTGTCCAAGAGGTCGGCGTCATTGAGCCAGGGTTATACCAAGCATTTTCTGTCGACCAATCGGCTCCCGCTTCTCCGCCCCAGATGAAGGTATCATCTGCGGTTGCAGAAACAATCGACACCGTCGAATCGGTCTGACGAATCGTCCAACCTGCTTCGAGCCATTCCGATGCATTTGCACCGCCCAAGCGGAAGGTCAAGGTCGAATCAATGTTCGAGTCCTCAATCAAGTTACAAGAACCCTGCGTCATCACATCGGGGGTCATCTTCAAGTCAACGATCACAACACCACTACCCGTGACACGCGAAAGCTTGGCCGTCGTAATCGTTGCCCCGTCAAAGACCATCCGTGCATCGCGCGCAAAGGTCGTTGTACCCGAGATAAGTGGAGTACCCGTCTGAATAAGGAGTGTCGCTCCAGACTCGAAGGTCACCGCACCCGCACCCAGCTTCAAGCTTTCAACGAGGTCCAAGGTTGCTCCCGACTTCACCGTGACATCAAAGGCATTTGCACTGTCACCGCCGACAGTGTTTGCAATACGGACCAAACCTCCTTCAATATCAAAGGTCGCATTCTTAAGCGTGTAAGCACTTTCAATGGATAAAGCTCCCGCACCCGTCTTCTTAAGCAGTGGCGCCTTATCATCAGCGATGGTCCATGTCGCTTGTTGCAACTGCAAGGTCGCACCTTCGCCAATGTCATAGGTCGTATCATCCACAACATCAATCGAAGCCCCACCAGCAATCGTTGCCGTGCCGGTTGGCACCTTAATCGTACCACGCAACTGAGCGCCACGATCATTATAAGCTTCACTCTTAACACTGGCTCCATTTGCGAGGGTCATCGTCAAATTCGGCGTATTACCCAAGGCACGCGCCCAACCAAGCGTCAAGGTTGCAGCCTCGCCGAGCGTAACCGTACGCGCCGTGGTACGCGAAGAAGCCTCAATGTCTTGCGTAAGAGCCAAGCCCGCGTTCGCTTCAACAACATAGTTCACGTCATGATCCGCAACCGAAGCCGAATTTCCAACCGTGATTGCACCCGAAGCCGAATTTCCAACCG
>JAUNQZ010000129.1 GCA_030535915.1 bacterium | reverse complement strand
ACCCCACCCTCACCCACATCAGCTGGAAAGCCACCGGCTACCAAATCGGAGGTAACAACTTCTTCGGGCTCCCAGTCAAATGCCGAAGTGAATAATTCGCTTGTTCCTCAATTGCTTTCACATTGGGAAAAACTCATGAAACGAGATAGAGGATTAATGCTCGAAGTGTAATATTTGTGCTCATATCGATAACTGTCCGCTTTGGCAATTCCTCCCTCCTTTTTTTGTTGTGCCGTTTGGAGGGGCTCAATGCATCTCATAGAATTCATCACAGGAGCTTGTTTCTGACTCTATGTCATGGGGCAGAAACAATGCGGTCATATATGCCAAAAGTTTAGTCCTGTGTATATAGCACGAGCATCTGCTACTGGTGTAAAATACCCTCCTTCAGGATGATAAATATACACATCTCGTCTTTGTATTTCCTCCGGATTATCTTTTGTGCTCGAAACGTATTCAACCACCATGTCTGAATAGCCATCTCCATTTGTGTCTTCCAGGTTAATCTGCGCCCAGCCACCACGGAAGAAAACATCATTGTATGCCATATAACAGCTAAACGAAATACATCCTTGCTTTGCCGGGAGCGTTATACAGGCTGTTTGAGCATCCCTATAATATGAATAAGTAACCAACTTACCATGCATATCAAGCACTCCACATATGGAACGAGAATTTGTATCGCTTGGAGTTGCGACTTTCAGTTTAGCTGTCAAATCAACCTCTCCCGACCGCATAGATATTGGCAGATCCAATACGTGCTCAACGCCGTATTTTTGCAACACATAGTTAATGCGCCGGTTAAACTGAACTTCATCTGAAATACCCAGTCGGGGATTATTATTTTGAGTGAGGAGAAGCTTATCATCGGGAGTTGCTCCCACAAGGCAGCAAACATCAGCATGAAGGTAATATCCTCGCTCTACAAAGAAATGAATTTTTTTGTTTTTTTGAACGATGAAACAGGTAATGTTTGCAATAAAGAATAAGGCTGTTGCCGCATAAATACCGATATGAAATACAGTTTTTCTTTTGTCCTCTTTTTTTATCACATACTTATGATATATTTTGGCACCTATGTATATTAAAAGACCATATATTAAGCCACGAATACCTATGATACACCACTCCTCCCATCGTTCGGGATACAAATAGTGTTCGCAGATATAATTAAGGTTGATAAGCTGACTCGTGGCGAATATAGCCATCAGGTAAATGATGATGTATACATATCTGTTCATATTGTTATAGTGTTTCGTATGCGGTGGTTTTGAGAGAGCTAAGCGTAATTTTATAATATTTTTGTTTTATGGCAAGTTCTTAGTGCTACATACAGTGAATATCGTAAAAATCCATAATTTTTTACATAGCACGCGCCTTTTATGGCATACGTCTGTTATTTGTTTTTTTGTTAGCGTTTTGTGGTTATTTTAATTGGAGTGTTGTCAATCTATTAATACGTCCCATGGAACTGTATACCAATCACTTTGTTTGCCTGTTGTAACTAAGCCGATTCTCATTATCCGAAACCCATCCGGTAACTCAATAAAAGATATAACGTAGCTTTCCTTGTCTCTAAAATATTTATATTCTTCATTTAAAACTTTTATTGATTTTCTATCTAAGAATGCACATGTTATTTTATAGTCTTTTGTAATACAGAAACTATATTTAAGTTTGCATTTTTTGTGATATTTCTCATAATTGCTATTAGAATAACCACTAGTTGTATAAAGTGTAAATAACCAAAATTTCTGCGTATTTAAGTTTAGGGTTTTCATCGTATCAATCGTTATTGGCTCAGAGTCGAAAACCTCATAACGATGGTCATAAATGGAGTGTTGTGTACATGATAAGAAACAAAATAGAAATGCTAACAGTGCGATAACAGTAGATATGTATTTTTTTACATTTATCGTCATATCTTTACTCTTATTTTTTTGCTTTTGTATAGTTGGTTTTCCGATATGGGTAACATAGAATATTCTCCCTATCGACATAATTAGCATATACGAGAGATATAGTCAAGACTTTCCGGATAAAACTTCAACCTAAAAAGTCATTAGAGTTTTCTTCAAATATTCGCGGGGGTGGCAAGTCGTTTATAATGCGTATTTAAAATTTGGACATCTCTAAAAACTGTAAATGCGGATTTATGCGGGCGGCTTGTCTCGGCGTAGCTCGAAGAGCGAAGACGGAAGCTCGCGGAACTTCAGAGGCCGAAAGGGCAACAGATTCTTAGCCCCGGGTTTGGGGCCGGTGGCGGGGCCCCCCCCGGGGGGGACAAAAAAAAAAAAAAAGACGCACGTAGCAAGTGGGTGACAGCAGGGGGGGCTATATGTCGAAGCTAAGGCCTTCCGGCTTCTCTACGATACGCCGTGACAGGCTGCCACCCCTACCGGGGTTCTGTTTTTCATCCATTACATAGCAGGGGGTAGGGGCTTTGCGTCTGCGCTTGCTTCCGTCTTCGCCAAGTCTACGCCGAGACGAGTCGCCCTCGCAGGCCGCTGCTACCAATACTCCCCTTGCCACGGCGTAGACCGTCAGGTCGAAGACCGGACCTCCTGACTACTTTCTACCGCCCGCAGAGCGGGTTCAAAAATTCCGCGGGCTTTGCCTGCCAATTCAAATATGAGTTTTTAGATGTGACCAATTTGAAGTTTACTATTATTACACCGAGACTTATTCTTGGTGTAATAATAGTACTAAAGTTACGGATTATTGTTTCTTAGTTGAACTTTCCTCTATTTCTCCAACTATTTTAGACCATTCAAGCTGTTCAATTTCATAACCGAAAAGCCATTGTGTAAAACTATTGCCTGACTTTTGAAACTTCAACTCATATTTAATCCAGAGCCTACGTTTAATCATCTGCGTCCCGCTTTTTTCGCATGCTGCCAGCTCAGCGTGAGAAACTACATTTTTTATTTGCTTGCTTAATGCGGCGTGTTTAATCCTTTCATCACCTATGCGAACGTTAGCGTTGCCATGTTGCACGACAAACACTTGATCGTCTTTTTGCAGTTTTCTTTCTTTTGCATCTTTTTTTAATTTGGTAATGAAGTCTTTAACATTTTTTGCAGGTATATGCACAATATGTAACCCATCACGCTCCTTCTTCAAAGCGTCCGTCATTTCCGCTTTCGTTTTCGGAACTTTCCCGTCATATCGAATTTTTCTCTGTTTTTGAAGCTCTATGAAATTACAATCTTCCATTTCGTTTATCTCAAGAATTACTTCATTTATCTTAGCTTGACGAGCTTTGATTATATTTTCATACTGTCTATAAAGTGTCTCATCCGTTGTGTATGTAATTACGTCCATTCCCCATACATCTTGATAAAGTAAGGGGGAATTAAGGCAATACTCATACATATTAAGAGATTCAGCTTCTTCTAGACGATCCCAGCTTTGCCATTTCCCTACCATTGTATTATAGTACCTCCAATTATAATACACCAGCCCCATCTCGCTGTCCCACACCTCGCTGCTCCATTGAATGGGCTGAGTGACGTCGCCGGCGGTGGTCACTTGCCCGTAGGGAGAGTAGGTATAGGTGGTGCGGATGTAGCCGGCGGGGCCGAATACTTCGCAGATATTCTTCGTCAAATCCCAGCCGTAAGCGTACCATGTGCCGTCTTTGCGGATGGCAAGGGGGCGGGTTGCGATGGGCTGAGTTGGATCCCATGTGAGCAGCCACAGGCAAGGATGGCCGGAGCTGGTGAGGTCACAGCAAG
>JAUNQZ010000029.1 GCA_030535915.1 bacterium | reverse complement strand
AATAAAATTTAAAAAAAATCTCATCCCATCCCGCTTTTTAAAATTAAATGGGATGGGATAGGTTTGGGAGGGGTTGCACGAGGGCGTTTTTCGCGTTTGAATTTTTCTTTTTCATAGTCATTTCCTTTGGGGATGAGAGTTATGCCAGGCAACATACCTGACACCCATGCGTGAAAATTCCCACTTTTTCGAATGATGGGAAAATTTGATTTTTAATAAGTTGTTGTAAAATGAATGAAATAAAATTTTATTTTTTTTAAAAATTTTTCCCACTTTTTCGAATGAAGTGGGAAAATGGGAAAATTTAAAGGGGTAAAAAAGAGACAAAAAAAAGAGCCCCCGGGAGGAGGCTCTTGGATGGCAGTCGCTTCGCAACGGGATATTTTTAGGGGCTTTTAGATGCGGTTTTGGAGGGAGCATTTTTACCCCTCAAAGCGCCGTCTCCCTCCAAAAATTACAACGCATTAAAACTTTAATAAGTTATGCAATATTTTTAAGATTTTGCTTCGTGATTTTCACCCTTTAAAAAGGTCAAAAATACCTCTCCCTCCAAAATGACCTCTAAAAGCCCTTGACATCAAGCTTTAAAAGTGGTACTGTAACAATCGTTAATAAAGCCGAAAGGCATTTGAGACCCAGTTGGGGGTTTTTGTCTAACGTTTGAACCAGTAACCCGGGTAACAATCGTTAATAAAGCCGAAAGGCATTTGAGACCTTACACGGCTCGTTCGGGATGGGCTCGTAATCGTCTTCCTTAGTAACAATCGTTAATAAAGCCGAAAGGCATTTGAGACGTCGTTGTCATCGCCAAACACAATGGCTTGAGCAAGGTCTCGCGTAACAATCGTTAATAAAGCCGAAAGGCATTTGAGACAAGCCAAGCCCGTACGCGCCGTTCTTGCACGCTTCAGTGGTAACAATCGTTGATAAAGCCGAAAGGCATTTGAGACCTTATCGCAGGATACTCGACATCATCGAGCTTGACTTTACAGGGTAACAATCGTTAATAAAGCCGAAAGGCATTTGAGACGGGATGGGATCGTACTTGTCCTTTGCGACACGCTTCTGAGTAACAATCGTTAATAAAGCCGAAAGGCATTTGAGACTGCTCGGAATGAGCCCAACGGGGTGAGCTCGATTGCTCCGGTAACAATCGTTAATAAAGCCAGGCTCGCGTTGCTCGATTTACGAATGATGAATTGATTGCGGTGGTGCACTGCGTGTGGGTATGAGGGAGCCTTACTTTTTTAAAGTGGGGCTCTCTTTTTTGTTTGCGGATATCTTCGGATGTCTTTTGGGGTTACTTTTAAAAAAGGTTGTGTTATGATTGGGGGGTCTTTTTAAATGTAGTTTGTGGGTATAAAGGATGGGTTATTGAGAGGCGTTTTGAAAATGAATAATGTAAATGAATTTATCGCAAAGTATGATGTGGCATCTGTTGGCATGAAGCATAAACTTCAGCATGACCTTGTTAAAATTGCACGCTCTAGAACGACGGATATGAATGTTCGTTTGACGGCTACAAAACGCCTTGAGAATGAACGACTTCGTCAAGAAATGTTCGCTGATATTGCAAAGACTGCAAAGGAGTATAGAATCTGTTTAAAGGCGCTTGAAAAAATTACACATCAAGCATTGCTTGCCGATGTCGCAAAGCATGCGGCAATTTATTGGATTCGTTTTAAGGCTGCAAAAATTCTAACGGATCCAGTGTTACTTGCGGATGTCGCTAGGGGCGTAGAGAATTATGATATTCGTTTGGAGGTCGCACGCAAACTTGAAGATGAAGCGCTTCGCCAAAAAGTGTTGGCGGATATTGCAAAGAATGCATGGGATGGGGGGACCTGTTTGGAGGCGCTTGAACAGTTAACGAATCAATCGTTGCTTGCCGATGTCGCAATGAATGCAATATATAAGGATATTCGCTTTGAGGCTTTGAACCGTCTTGAAGATGGACAACTCTCTCGAGCAGAGTTTGTTGAGGTGGTAAAGACTTCAAAGGATGCACTTTTTCGTTGGGAGGTGGTAAAACGCCTTGAGAATGAACATCTCTTTCAAGAGGTGTGTGTTGATATTCTAAAGAGTGTAGAGGATTGGGGTGTTCGTTTGGAGGTCGCAAGCAAACTTGAAGATGAAGCGCTTCGCCAAAAAGTGTTGGCGGATATTGCAAAGAATGCATGGGATAAAGCGGTTCGGAATGAGGCGATTAATCAATTAATGAAGTGAAGGATTTTTATGTCGCCCTTCAAAAAGAAATTTACGCCGCCTAAGAAGGGATAATGAGATAGTGTTGCGGTTGTGACTATCTTAGCTCTTTCGCCCTCGGTTCCGAGGGCTTTTTTATTATATAGCGTTTTTTATAAGCGACCTGTCGATGGATATGGCAGTCGCTATCGCGACGGCATGGATTTTTAGAGGTTTGTGTTATACGCAGATTAGCGAAAGCCCGCAGTGTAACGAGGAGCATTGAGCCTAACGGACGAGCTTGTCGAGTCAAGGAGCGTTAGCGATTGGCAACGAACCCAGCCGCAAGCGTCTGGGGATTAGCGAAAGCCCGCAAGAATGAGGAGCATTGAGCCTAACGGCCGTATGGCTTGTCCTACGTCAGGGAGTGAAACGACTGGCAACACAAACAGTGGCAGTCGCTATCGCGACGGCGTGGATTTTTAGAGGTTTGTGTTATACGCAGAACACTCCCAGCCGCAAGCGGCCGGGGAACACAAACGGTAGGATGGGGGGTGGGTTTGTTTTAGGGTATAAAATAAAAAAGCACGAGGTGCACCTCGTGCTTTTCCGAAGAGAGTAAGACACCTCTTACTTAGCCAAAACGCGGTCCTTGATGATCTTGGAAACCGTGCACTTGACGTTCTTCTTTGCAGGAATCTTCATGGGTTCGCCAGTGGAAGGATTACGACCCATGCGAGCCTTGTACTGCTTGACAGCAAACTTGCCCAAGTTGGGGAGAGTGAAGACGCCCTTTTTCTTGAGTTCAACAGCGATCACTTCGATGAGCTGCTTTTAGGTTTCTTCGATGGAAGACTTGGTGAAACCAGTCTTGTCAGCGATAGCGTCGATCATTTCCGACTTTGTCATGGGCTTGGTGTTCTTTGCCATGTGAGTAACTCCTATCAATAGGTGTGTGTTTGCTTACGGAACATCCGTAATGCGCTTATTATTATGGGGTTTTGAACGGAAAAATGCAAGCAGAAATTTGGGAAATCCTAATTTTTTTTAAAAAATGCAAAAAAGTCCTCTAATAAAGGCTTTTAATGGTAAAAATAGGCCTTTTTTGAGGGTTTGCTTTCTGGCGTCAAGGGGGGAAGTGTTATGTTTCGCGTATGTCTGCGTTTATTTAACGAACAAAAAACGACGGCTTTTTGTGTAAAAATGCCGTCGTTTTAAGCTTTTAATTGAACTTAAATTAGAATTTATAAGTGAGTTCTAATTGGAAAAAGAGGGCGTCGTCATTTGCGTCGTCTGCGAAATAATTTCCTTTGGAGAGATATTCTGCGGAGAGGGAGAGGACGAGGTCTTTTAAGCGATTGGGGTGAGTGAGTGTGCTGCCCCATTGGCTGTCTTGAAGCATTTCGCCAATTGCAAGGCTATATTTTGCTTTAACAAAATACCCACGAAAGTTTCCATAGCGTTCTGCTTTGTAAACTTCATCTGTTGGGGCGAACATGGGGCCGGTCTCTGCGCTGAGGGTGGTCTTTTCAGTGGGGGCACAGGAGAGTTTGAAATGTGGATAGAGAAAGTTGTTGTAGGCATATTTGTCAAACATTGGCGCAATCGAATCGCCGACACCGGTTTCGCGATTGAAGACGGGATGCCATGCGGCGTCGCCGCGTCCTCCTTCTTTGTCGCCACTCATGTATTGAATACCACAGGTGAAGGCGGGTTTCCATTGCCAATCGGTTCGTTTATAGGTCATGCCAGCATAGGCCATGCCTGCAAAGAGGGATTCATCACCAACTTGAAGGGCGGCTTCGAGTTCTCCCGAGAGTTCCTTTGTGAATTGTGGAAGGAGACGGAAACCTATGGTGTGCGTTTGGAAGGTGTTTCCACTTTCGGCGGTGTCATAGACGGTGGAGTGTTCGCCTTCTTCACATTTCCAAATATAATAGGCTTCCCATGGAAGTTCTTTGAGAGACTCGTCGGTGTAATAGGCGCCAATGCCATATTCGTTATGGTTATAGCCGGTGAGGTCGTAGTCATACCCTTTTGTGCCTTTGCTTTTCGCATTGTGGGTGCGACCAACCGAAGGCATCCAGTCGTGGCGCGCCATATAAATGGCAAAGAGGTCTAATTTGCGTTTTTCTTCAAATTGAAGGGTTGTGCGGATTGCGTCAAAGAAGGTTGTTCGAGAACCATCCCCGCCGGTTCCATCGCTGATGATACGCTTCGCACCAAAACGCATGTCTTGACGACCGATTTTAATTTCAATATCGTCATCTTTATAGCGGAGATAGAGATTGTCGATATAGGTTACATCGGGGAAGCGTTGTTTGCCTTTGTCTTTCTTTTCAGAGGCGTAGTAGCGAAATTCATTTCCGATGCGTAAGAATGCTTCGAGTTTATTGTAGGTGGCCTTACCCCAAAGGCGTGTTCGAAAGCGGGTATAATCGGTGTCGGTTTTTTGGCCATGTTTTTCATTGGGGAAATTGTTTTCGCTAATTGCACGGAAACGAATGTCGCCGCCCCATGTTAATTGAAGGTCATTCGATGTGTCATCGGATGGTTTTACAAGCGTTGTTTGAGCGAATGTGAGTGTACCCATTAGGAGAGAAAGTGCAAAAAGATGTCCTTTTTTCATTTGTTTATTATTTCCTTTCATGGCCATTAGGATAGCAAATATTGATGAGGGAGATGTGTGGTCAATGTAAGAATTGTGTTAGAGCGTAGCGAGCGCAATGGGATGACCACCGTGTGTGCGTGAATATTCTGCTGCAAAGGCCATCACATGCGAGTGGATGCTTTCATGGAAATGTTGCGCATAAGCACTTGGGGGCAAGGTTCGCAAGGCTTCAATAAAGGATTGCATAATGCCATCGTTTCCAAGGCTATAAGAACTGTCATGTTGGGCGTTGCCATCTTCTAGTGCGGCATCCCAAAGGGTCGATTCACGCGTTTTAAAGTTATGGATGGTGAGGCGTCGTGCATCGCCAATGATTTCTCCATGGGTAAGGAAGATGCGTGTCATACGATCGCGTCCCCAGGTGTAGCTTTCCATGGTGTGTTGGACGGTGACGCCACCTTCGAAGAGGAGGTTGACGACTTGGTGATCGACGGCATCATTGTTGCAGTGATAGACACAGCGACCGTAAGGGCCCCGTAAGGCTGCCTCTATTCCCGCTGGTGAGGCGTCGGGCATTGCATAGCGCAAATCGGAACCTTCGCGTAAGAGTTTAACTGCAGAGTAGGGGCAAGCCGTAGCAATGGCTTCGGGACAATCGAGACAATAGGCTGTGGCGCCTGCGGGAGCGTGGTCTTTGTTAAAGTGTGAGCATCGTCCAAAGGATTGCGCGTAGAGGCAACGTTTTCCGATCCACCATGCAAAGAGGTCAAAGTCGTGACTACACTTCTGCAAAATCATTGGTGTCGTCAATTGTGTATTGCCAAAAGGTCCTCGACAAAAGGCATGTGCAGCTTTACGATGGCCGACGGGCTCCAGATGTGAAATGCTAACGAGGTCCCCTAATTCTCCTGAGTGAATCATCTCTGCAATCTTGCGATAGTAGGGCGTGAAGCGAAGGATGTGACCTGCTTGAACGAGGGATTTTTTTTGATGAATCGCGGCATTAATCGCAACGCATTCTTCCCAGGTCGCACCGATGGGTTTTTCAAGTAAAATGTGATGCCCACGTTTTAAGGCTTCCATTGTGGCTTCAAAATGGAGGCGGTCGGGGAGCGTGACAAAGGAAATTTCAACCTCTGGCAAATCTAAAATCGTATGCCAATCGTCAACCACCGCATCGGCGGAGAGGTTGAGTTTCTTCGCCCAAAGATCACGCACCTTGGGATCCGCTTCTGCAAAGGCGACAATTTGAATGTCATTGGGATGCTCTAAAGCCCACTGCGCATAAACGCGGCCGCGATAGCCCATGCCAAGAATAATCGCACGATAGGGCGCTTTGTGACGTATTGAATATTCGCATCCACAGTAGATTTGACGATAAAGGCCTAAGGCTGCAGCGCGTTGATTGGAGTCTTGAAAACCGTTTTGCTTTTTAAAGTCATAGGGGATAAAAGCATCGCCGCCGATGGCTTTGCCAATCGCATGTAAGAGAGCGCTGCGTTTGTGGGGGGAGACGGTAAGACTCGTTGTGAAGGCGATGGCATTGTACTGCGCGAGCGCATCAAAGGTTCGTTGAAGGGAGAAGCGGAAACAGCGTGCACAGCGTTCGCCGCCTTCGTTGCAATGTTCGTATCCTTGAGCGACCTCCACTTGCCATTGGTCGTGATTGGGAGGGTCTTCAACAAAAGGAATCTGCGTTGCTTGAGCAAGTTGTTGTGCTGCTTCACGACGACGGAGATATTCTTCGTGCGGATGGATGTTAAAGTCGGAAAAGAAGAGAATGGGGTCCCATCCATCTTGTTTTAATACTTCCACACAATGTGACGCACAAACGCCACAACATGTATGTAAAAGTATTTTTCCTCGATGTTCCATTCCATTTACCTCAATCGATGATTTCGCTAGTATAGCACATCTGTATAAAAATTACCAAAAGCGATAGGCTTCAAAAAATAAAACATGCAATCCCAAGATGAGATTCGTGATGACATGTGCAATAATGGAGGCGCGTAACGCATTTGTTTTTACCGCCAATGCACCATACGCCATCCCTGCCAAAGCTCCGCCGATAAATCGATCGTGTTCAAAGGCAAAGACAACGACTGTCGTCCAAAAGGCTTGTCGTGAGACCTGGCGCAGTTCTAAGGTTTGCCAATCATGTTGCGTCAACCAACGCATGAGCCATCCACGGAAGAAGAATTCTTCGATGGGAGCAATCACAAAGGCACTTCCAATCAGTTTAATGATAGCTAACACGGGATGCGCTGAAAAGGCATAACACGCCGAGGCATTGTAATCGGGGAGCGACCCTGGCATCATCACGAACCAACGATGATAAAAGGTCGTCACACATTCCCAAGGCGTTGACTCCGGTAGCGCCCAAAGCACATAAATTGCAATCCCTACGAAAAGTCCCAAAAGGAGATCGCCTTTACACGCCGCGCAATTTGCAAATCGCCATGGGCGTAAAAGCACGACCGCGCCTGCACAAAGGATGGTTTTTATGGCATAGACATACGCGGGAAAATCAAAAGCATCATGGCAAAAGAGCACCAAGATGCCTGCAATCCAAAGTGCAAAAGGTCCCACAAGGGCGACATCCGCAAGGGAGTAACCCATAAATGTACGGGGCGTGGAGGTGTGATGATTCATTATTGAAGAAGTGTCTCTTCTTTTGCTTCAGTTGTCGATGTTTTGTTTTTTGTTCGCTTTGCGCCGTACCATTTTGCACGCAAGGTTCGCGTCGGCACATCAACATAGACGTCAATCAACGAGAGAATGTCCGCACCCAAAAGCGAGGGACGTTTGGAACCCTTTGCAAGGACAATCGGGGTTACGTTAGGTGCGAGCCCACCAAAATCCATCGGTCCCTCAACGCCATACATAAATTGACGCGCTTGTGTGCTATTGACATCGGTGGTGGAGAGTAAGAGCGGCTTATCTGAAGCTTCCCATGCTTCTTCTGGGACAAAGGAGTACGACGCACCCGAGTCTAAAAGTAGATAAATGGTCTTCTCTAGCGGTGTCTTAATGGGTAAGATAACACGCTCTGGGGCGCCTTCTGGTTTGGGTAAGGTGGTGAATCCTTCAAGGGGAAGGGGAGACCACGTGACAGAACCCGTACCCAAGGAGAGAAGGAAGGGTTGATGCTGCATCACATTGAGACCGACAATTCCACGTACGGGAACCTTCATCTGCAACGCGAGATTCTTCAAATCGGTTGCCATCATGTAAAAGTCTCCCACGGTGGTTGTGCCAATCGTCATTGAGGGGACCTTAAAGATGTAAACCTGTTGTTGCACATTGGAGTTGGGCACCGCTAAGGGATGTAAAATAACCTCTGGAAAGGCTTCTTTCACGAAGTCAACATCCAGTGTCGTATGTGTTGCGCCGGTGTCAAAGAGCATCTTTACAGGCTTTGTACCAAAGGTCACCTCACAGTACGGTAATTGACCCTAAGGGGAGCGTTCAATCGTTACGCGATTGGGACCCTCTTTTGCTTTGAGAATTTTCGGCTGGAAGGACTCCGGACCAATCGGTGTGGGACCCGCTTGAAGGATACCCGTTGAGAGGGTCATAACGGCAGCAAGCGCCAATGTGTAGAGCGATTTTAACATCTTATTTTCCTTTCAAATGTAAAAGGGTTAAACAGAGAATTTTTAAATCAAATCCAAAGGATCTCCGGCGGACATATTCCAAATCAAGTGCGACTTTGGCTTTGAGGTCTTCCATTTCGCGTCCATGGATTTGAGCCCAACCCGTAATCCCTGGGCGTACATCATGGCGATGGTGTTCTTCCTCGGTATAAAGGTCAAGGTACTCCACCAAAAGCGGACGAGGCCCTACCAAGGACATCTTTCCTGAGAGCACATGAAAGAGCTCTGGTAATTCATCCAGTGAGGTCTTTCGTAAGAAGCGTCCCACCCGCGTCATCCGCGCCTCATCGGGTTCTGAGCCTTCACGCATCGTGCAAAACTTCCACAATGTAAAGGGAACCCCATGTAGTCCTGGTCGCCGTTGGCAAAAGAAAACCTTTTGCCCTGTACAGAGTTGTACAAGACAAATCACTCCAATCATCGGCAACCAAAGCGGCAGCGTCAGTAGGACAAGTAGACATTCAAACCAACGTGGCATAACAACGCATAGTATACCACAAAAACTTTTATTTGTCCTCTCCCTATTCTTATGTTATACTAAAATGTATACACAAGAGAAAGGTAACACAATGGTCAAACATATCATTTTATGGAAATTAAAAGACGAATACGCCACATCCACAGATGTTAAAGCTGGCATTAAGGCGGGATTAGAAGGCCTCCTCGGACAAATCCCTGGTCTGACCGCCATTCATGTTCAAACCCAAGGTCTCGCCAGCTCCAATGCCGATGTGATGCTCGATTCAACCTTTGTTGATGAAGCTGCGCTCAAAGCTTACGCTACGCATCCAGCACATGTCGCCGTCGCCGATAACAACGTCCGTCCTTATACTCAGGTGCGCCTTTGCCTCGACTATGAAATTTGATGATTCCGTTTATTCATAAAATAAAAAACGCATCTTTTAAAGGTGCGTTTTTTTATTCGTAAGAATGAAAATTACTGTACAATACCATAGCCGGCAGACATGTCATCGCCAAGCATATTTTCTGCGGTTGCGGCTTCACATGGTTGTACCCATCCCGTTTCAAACTCAAAGAGTTCCAGTAAATCTTGAATCTCCTCAAATTCTTCTGGAGTGACACGGCGATTCCAACCGGCTTGATGGCATGCAGGCCCCACGGGATGATATTGCGCCATCACACTGATCGCAACTTTCGGACCCAACGTTTGATAGAGCCAACGGAGGTTTTCGCAAACTTCTTCGCATCGTCCAGGAAGCGCTAATAAACGAACAATCAAGCCTTGTTGTGCGATGCCATCGCTATCATACTGCAAGGGACCTAAATGATTCCAAAACCACTGAATCGCCTTTCGTGCGACGGTTACATAATCCTTGGCATTGGAGCCTTCCCATGCAGAGGAAGCGTCCGCATATCGTAAATCGGCAAGTGCAATATTAGCGAGTTGAGGAAAGGCCTCCAGTGTTTCGGTTCGCTCGTACCCAGAGGTATTATAAACAATGGGCAGCCGAACGCCGTCTGCATGGAGTTGTGAAACCGCTGCTTGGATATGAGGTAACCATGGGGTGGGGGAGACAAGATTCCAGTTATGGCAGCCCTTCTCGGCAAGTATACGCATCCGTTGGGTGAGTGTCTCAATCGAAATCTCCTCGCCCTGACCGCCATTACTCCACTTTGCATTTTGACAGTAAATACACCGTAATGTGCAATGCGAGAAAAAAAGCGTCCCACTTCCTCGTTCTCCCGCAATCGGCGGTTCTTCCCCAAAATGAGGCCCCCAGCGGAACATCTTGAGCGTTGCTCCACTTTTACAATAGCCGACGTTTCCTGTCGCTCGATGCGCTCTACAGCGGCGTGGACATAATTCACATGGATCAATTGTCATCATGATTTCTATTGTACCATAACGAATGAAGATGAAACAATATAAAAGCGATTTTTATTTAGGTAAATAGAATAATTTGCTTGACTTGTTAAAAGAAAGTGGGATAAAATATAAGGTATATGTTTACAGGACTTGTAAAGACCATTGGAGAGATTAAAGGGGTGCAAACACGCGCTACAGGTTTGCAGTTGAGCGTTGTCGCACCCGCATTAGCTTCGCAAGAGGATCCGCTATGTCTCGGCGAGAGTATCGCGGTGAATGGGGCGTGTCTTACGATTGCGGCGTTAATTCCCAATGGCTTTGTTGCTGATGTTTTAGAGGAAACCCTTCGCTGCACGATGTTTCATCGTCTTGCAGTAGGTGCGCGTGTCAATCTCGAGCGTGCATTGAGAGTAGGGGATCGTCTCGGTGGACATTTTGTTTCAGGACATGTGGATGAGGTTGGCTATCTCCTTTCGCGTCGTGCGGAGGGGGAGGACGAGGTCTTTCGCTTTACCTGTAGCTCAACCTTTTCACGTGGAACGATTCGTAAAGGCTCTGTGACAATTTCTGGAACGAGCTTGACGCTCACGACGGTGGGGGAGGGATGGTTTGAAGTCGCCCTCATCCCAACGACACGAAAAGAAACCATTTTAGGTGCACTCGCCGTTGGCGATGCGGTTAATTTAGAAGCCGACTTGATTGGAGCCTATGTTCGAAAGGCTTTACATCAATCGGAATGCTCTTTAGAAAAACTGATTGCCGCGGGTTTCGCGGATTAGAAAGGAAACGAAGATGGATATTGATACTGCAGAACTTCTCGCTGGACAAATTGAAAGCCGTGAGATGAATCTTAAAACACTTTTCGCGGAAGATCCCGCACGTGCTGAAAAGATGACGGTTTCTGCTGCAGGTTGGACGCTTGACTATTCAAAGAATCTCGTTGATGAGCCCACAATGAAGCTCCTTGTACGTCTTGCTGAAAAGGCTAACCTTAAGCAAGAAATTGAAGCTATGTTTAATGGCGTACATATCAATAAAACAGAAGATCGTGCTGTTTTACATACTGCGCTTCGTAGTTCGAAGACCTCTGGTTTAGTGGTGGATGGTCAAGATGTCTATGGGGATGTTCAGGCGGTCTTGAAGCAAATGGGTGAGTTTGCTAACCTCATCCGTACAGGAAAATGGCTTGGTGCAACGGGTAAGCGCATCAAGTATATTGTTAATATCGGTATTGGCGGTTCGGATCTTGGTCCTGCAATGGCTTATCAAGCACTCGCGCCTTTCACAAAGCGTTCCCTCAAGTGCTTCTTTGTTTCCAACGTTGATGCTACGCACATGGCGGAAACATTGCTTCAAATCAAAGCTGACCAAACCCTCTTTATCGTCGCTTCGAAGACCTTTACCACACAGGAAACCATGACCAATGCACACACCGCTCGTGCATGGCTCGTTGAAAAACTCGGTGATGCCGCAGTGGCGAAGCACTTTGTTGCGGTGAGTACAAATGCTGCAAAAGTTGCAGAGTTCGGTATTGATACCGCAAATATGTTTGGCTTCTGGGATTGGGTCGGTGGTCGTTATTCGATGCCTTCGGCGATTGGTCTCTCGCTCATGATTGCGATTGGTCCAACGCAGTATAAGCGTTTACTCTCGGGGTATGAAGCGATGGACCGTCACTTCCGCACGGCACCTTTCAAACGCAACTTGCCGGTGCTTCTCGCACTCTTGGGGATTCTCTACTCCAATGGTTACGGCGCGGATAGTTATGCGGTGCTTCCCTATGATCAGTACCTCGCACGTTTCCCTGCCTATCTCCAACAGTTGGATATGGAAAGTAATGGTAAGAGCGTTGATCGTGAGGGTAATCCTGTCGATTATATGACAGGTCCCATCGTTTGGGGTGAACCCGGTACCAATGGTCAACATGCCTTCTATCAATTGATCCACCAAGGAACACGTTTGATTCCTGCGGACTTTATCGGTTTCTGCAAGTCGCACAATCCGTTGAGCGATCACCATGATAAACTCATGGCGAACTTCTTTGCTCAGACCGAAGCGCTCGCATTTGGTAAAACCGCAGAACAGTGTCGCGCAGAAGGTGTCCCTGAAAATCTTGTTCCCTTCAAGACCTTTGAGGGCAACCATCCTACCAACACCTTGATTGCACCCGAGCTCACCCCCAAAACCCTTGGTGCGCTTATTGCACTCTATGAACACAAAGTCTTCACTCAGGGTATTATTTGGAATATCTATTCCTTTGACCAGTGGGGCGTGGAACTTGGTAAAGTGCTCGCCGGAAAGATTCTCAAGGAACTCTCTGATACGACGTTGCCGTTGGCACATGATGCGTCCACCAATGCCCTCATCGCCTACTATCGCGCCAATAAGCGCACAAAGTAAATGGTTCTAAAATTATGGCAGAACTTTTACCCTTTGTAGAAAAACACCTTGACACCATCGCGCAATGTTTATTGCGCGGCGGTGTGGTTATCCTTCCCACAGATACCGTGTATGGACTCGCGTGTCACCCCGACCATCCTGAAGCACTTGAGCGCATCCGCCAAATGAAAGGGCGCGATGCGGATAAACCCTTTCAATTGCTTGCTGCAGATGATAATGCTGTTTGGCGAGATGGTGCGCTTCGACTGCCGGACATTGAGCGTCTCGTAATGCACTGGCCAGGTGCGTTAACCCTTGTTTTCCCAACCAAAAAGGGACACACCGAGGGTTATCGCGTGCCGAAAGCTCCGCTGTTACAAAAATTACTGGCACGTTGTGGCGGTACACTCCGCTGTACGAGTGTCAATCTTAGCGGAGAACCTCCTGCGCGTGACGCAAAGGAAGCCCGTCGCATCCTAGGCGATAAGGTTGATCTCATTCTTGATGGTGGTCCTGCTAACCTCGGAATTGCCTCAACCGTTGCAATCATTGACCTTGATGGGAAATATAAAATCATCCGTCAAGGTATGATTCGCCTCAATTAATGAAGTTCTTTTAGTTCTCATAAAAAAAGAAGGCATGCCGTTAGGCACACCTTCTTTTTTTGTTTTTATACCAAACGCATTATTTGCCAGCTTCAACAATTGCAGCAAACGAATCAGCAACGAGTGCTGCGCCACCGATAAGACCACCATCGATATCAGGCTTTGCCATCAATTCAGCAGCATTATCAGGTTTCATTGAGCCACCATACTGAATGCGAACTTTATCAGCCAAGGCGGGATTCATCTTTGCGAGAGTTGCACGAATGAGCGCGTGCACTTCTTGAGCTTGGGTCGCTGTTGCAGTTTTACCTGTGCCGATCGCCCAAACAGGTTCGTACGCAATGACAATCTTGTCAAAGTCTTCGTGGCAACCTGCGAGATCTTCGGTGACCTGCTTGAGGATGACAGCTTCCATCTTGCCGGTTTCGCGTTCTTCAAGGGTTTCACCCACGCAAACAATGGGGGTAAGACCTGCTGCGAGTGCAGCCTTGAGTTTTAAATTAACGGTTTCGTCGGTTTCTGCGAAGTATTGGCGACGTTCAGAGTGACCGAGGATGACATACTGTACACCGAGGTCCTTGAGCATACCAGCAGAGATTTCACCTGTGTAAGCACCGGCATCTTTCCAATGCATATTTTGTGCGCCAAGACCGATGTTTGAGCCTTTAAGAGCTTCTGCGGCGGCGGGAATAGCAGTGTAGGGGACGCAAACGACGACTTCAACACCGCAATCACCATTGTTGGTTGCAGCACGGATGCCATCAATAAGGGCTTTAGCTTCGGAGGGAAGCTTATTCATTTTCCAGTTGCCAGCGACAATTTTCGTACGCATGGGAGGGTTTCCTTTCTTTAGTATTAAGATTTAAGCAATGGGTTGTTTCCCGATACAATCTTGCGAGCAATCTTCACAGTTGCCATCGCAGGGTTCTTCATCTTCAGGAACATCTAAATCATTAAAGCACTTTTCGGAGATTTCTTCAAGAGAAATCGCATCTGCGAGTGAAATTTCTTCTAAATTCGTTCCTTCGGGGAAAGTTATGAGATAGTATTTATCGGCATCTATTTCATCAAACGCATAGGTTTCGTACCCCATTTCATCTTCAATTAGATGTGCGGTGAGATGAAGGCGTTGAAAGGTCTCTTCATTGACATCCTCATCATAGATAAGCATGTCAATAAGGTCAATACCAGGACAAGCCACTTGCGTATTCGAAACAGGACGAAGATCAAAGTCGAGGTCTTCATCGCAACAATCGCAATTATGGTCGTTTGCGTCATCGCATCCACAACCACACCCATGCGAGTTATCGTCATGGGGCGCTGCGCATTTGAACGTTAACAGACAAGGGAAAAACATTAACCGTATAATCCTTTAGAGAAGCGTAAAGTAAATAATACGAGAAGGGATTTCTCCATAGGCATCTCGCCAAACAAGAGCAACGGCACGCGTGGTTGATGTTGGTGTTGCCTCATGTAAACGATTACCCGAAGCAGCGGCGGTTGTGTCAACACGCATGATATAGAGGAAAAGTTGTTGACGATCACCAAAGCATTCGCGTGAGAAGGCGACAAGATTGGTGATATCATTTTGCCCGAGTTTACAATTGTCGTTTGTTGTTCCATCGGGCGTTTGAGCTTGTTCATTATAAAGCTTAATAATGTCAGCGAAGTAAGAATCGTCAACATTCGTTGAAGATTCAATGCCTGTAACATCTTCACCAAAGATACCTAAAGGATCAAGGGCGTTTTGAGGGCGAGGCGCACGCAATGCATCAACATTTCCATCTGCAGCAAGGCTTCCACCTATAGCCCAGTCAATTTTTTCATTACTATCTTCTGGGATGGGGAAGAGATAGTCATTAATAAATGTATTGTATTTTTCACATGCTTTTGTTGGTACGGCACCTGTCGTTGTTCCGCCAAGTAAGGTGTTAATATCTTGGACAAGAGAATTTGTAGCTCGACCTGCATCTGCTGCTTCGGTTAAACGTGTTTTGGTGACCGCAATTGCATCTTTGATTGATGCAGGAATACCTTTAAGTGCAAGTCGACGAAGACGCTGCCCTAAAACATAATTGTCTTGACCTGCATAAACACTCATGATTGAACGATGTTCTTCAGGTATACCTTTAAAACCTGTAAAGGTATTAACAAGGCGATTATACGTTGACTGTTCACTACCTGTAATTACATTGTCGCCGAGGTCAACAATTGGGATTGTACGGAAGAATGATTCTTCCCCTACCGTTGCGTGATAGGTGGCGATGCTGTGTTCAAGATAATCCACGCGTCGTGTTTCGCTATACCATTGATTGGATGCCTTTGGAACAGGAAGGAATGCGATTTCAGAAGGCATTAACATTGTTCCTGTATCATTGGTGTTGTAGCGAATATCTTCAACTTTCAACCCCCAAGAGAAGGGAACGATATCCAAATGCGTTTCTTCATAAGCAATTTGGATATTGCTCGGCGTTGTACCTGTCGCAGAGAGATCGTTCATGTTCGGTACAAAAAGCCAATGAGGGGAGGAAAAGTTTCGCAAGATAGAGAGATTGCCGCCAATATACCGCTCTGCATTATCGGCAGTACCAAACATAGGCGATATCCAATTATAACGAGGGTCAATGGTAGACCAAACGCCTTGATTAGGCGAAATTGAAATAGGCGAGGCTTGTAAATTGTCAGCAATGGCAAATGTATCATTACCAAAGTTTAAATTGTCTACGATGCGAGCCTCGGGAGATCCTCTACCATCTGCACCAAAAACGCGGCAAACATACTTTGCATTTTGACCCGTACCTTCTTCTATCCAACGAATCGAGAAGGTGATTTCAATTGCTTTTGTCACACGGAAAAACTGACTATCCAAGATACCCATGGTATTGATGTCGTTTCGACCATTCGCATAAGCTTTTTTCAATTCTTCTTCGATTTTTGCCTCATCGTCAATGGATGGGTTCTTAAGATTAAGGCCATCACTTACAGGTACGCGATCAACGAGACCTTCTCCTCCTTCAATTTCTGCACGGAAGAAGAAATCAACAAGACAACGAATGGTGATATTTTGATCTGTCGCCGTAGGATCAACGGTTTCAGGAATACGAACAGGAATGTCTCCAGTATTTAAAAGAATCTCAATATCATCCTTTGAAGTTAATGTTTCATAACTTCCTTTCGTA
>JAUNQZ010000028.1 GCA_030535915.1 bacterium | reverse complement strand
ACCGTGGAGCTCCTTCGTGCCGACAAAAATTCAGCCTTCGCTGCGGCAATGATTATCCTCTCCACGCTCAATGATCTTTGTTCTCTTCGCGATGCTATTGATCGTGGATGGTTTGTTGGTGGCAAGTGGGACATCCCTCTTGACCAAGTCCCTCTAAAGCTCAAACGACTCACGGGCTTCATGGCTAAAAAATACACCGCGGGCGCAATGCGTTATTCGCTCAATGAACTGCGTGCAGCACGTCATTATGCCATTGAAATGCGTTTCCGTATGGTTGATTCAAACCAAGACACATGGGATATTATTGAACCTGTCCTATTACGCATTGTTGCACGGACACGCTAATTATCATCCACACGCCTTGCTACAAACAAGAAAGCCACGACTTCCATCGTGGCTTTCTTCGTTCCGTAAACAACGATAATTAAGCGTTCAATTCAGGCATTGAAATCTCTGCTGCGAGACCAATGTAATCTGCAGGCGTCATTGCTGTTAGACGAGCCTTGTCGGCCTCGGGAATTTCAAGCGTTTGAATAAAGGCTGCAATGGTTTCCTTAGTCATTGCATTCCCGCGGGTGAGCGCTTTAAGCTTTTCATAGGCTTGTGGCACGCCATAACGACGCATCACCGTCTGGATGGGTTCTGCCAAGACTTCCCACGCATGATCGAGGTCTGCTGCGAGTGCTTCTGTATTGGGGCTCATACGGCCTAAACCTCGTTGGGTGGAGGCGACGGCGATAAGTGAATAAGCAAAGCCTGCGCCCACATTACGAATGGCTGTAGAGTCTGTTAAGTCACGTTGCATACGAGAGACCGGAAGCTTACGGGCCAAGTGACCGAGGATGGCATTTGCAAGACCAATGTTACCTTCGGAGTTTTCAAAATCAATGGGGTTAATTTTATGCGGCATTGTGGAAGAGCCCACTTCACCAGCAACAACCTTTTGCTTGAGATACTTCATCGAGACATACATCCAAATGTCACGATCAAGGTCAAGAAGAATCATATTCCAACGCTGAATGGCGTCAAAGAGTTCCGCCATGCCATCGTGAGACTCAATTTGCGTGGTGAGGATGTTCTGGGAGAAGCCAAAACCTTCAATCACACCTTTCGCAAGTGCAGGCCAATTCACTTCAGGAGCAGCGGAGACGTGAGCATTGAAATTACCCACCGCGCCATTCATCTTTGCTGGGAGAACGATGCGATCAATTTCTGCAGCTTGACGACGAAGGCGATGGACAACAACCGCAATTTCCTTACCGAGCGTTGTTGGCGATGCGGGTTGACCATGTGTATGAGCAAGCATTGGATAGGTCAATGTTTCCTTTGTAAAAGCTGCCAACGCATCCGTAAGTTTATCCTGTGCGGCACGCAAAACAGCCAAGCCGTCACGCAACTGCAATGCATGCGACATGTTATTGATGTCTTCCGAGGTGCAAGCAAAGTGAATAAATTCGCTGAGCTGAGCACAATCTTCCGGCAACTTTTCGCGGATGAGATATTCCACTGCCTTCACGTCATGACGCGTGGTAGCTTCGATTTCCTTTACACGCTGCGCATCGGCAAGCGAGAAATCATCCGCAATCGCTTGAATGGCTTGGCGTTGAGCCGTCGTTAAAACACCCGTCTCTGGCAAAAGCGGTTCATCACACAAAGCAAGCAACCATGCGATTTCAACGCGCACACGGCGTTCAATCAAACCATATTCCGAGAAGATGCTACGCAAGGGAACGGTTTTGTCACCATAACGTCCATCAATTGGAGAAACAGCAGTTAAAGCAGAGAGTTCCATTTGGCACTTCCTTTCAATTCTAAAATTACTTTGCGTCCTTCATTTCCGCACGCTTCTTTGCAAAAGCCGCGGCGACCTTGGCTTGCTTCGTACGATCAGGGAAGGTCTTTTCAACTTCAAGTTTTTGTAAAGCTTCTAAGGCTTTGACTTGGTCCTTCGTGAGGGATTGCGGCGTTTCAGCCAACAAGACAACATGCAAGTCGCCCGTTGAGAAGCGTCCAATTCCCTTCACGCCTTGTCCACGCAAACGCTGCACAGCGCCCGATTGCGTACCCGCGCGAATCTTCAAGGTCGCCGTACCATTCGGTGTTTCAATTTGAACCTCACCACCCAAGGCAAGCATAACTGGCGAAACGTGCAACTGTAAAACCAAATCTTGACCTTC
This sequence comes from bacterium, assembly GCA_030535915.1. Classification (GTDB taxonomy): domain Bacteria; phylum Verrucomicrobiota; class Kiritimatiellia; order RFP12; family DVOR01; genus Spyradenecus. The sequence continues at coordinate 14,339 of JAUNQZ010000028.1, read as the reverse complement.
GCGTTCATACAGCTCACTCTTCTCAACGGAAATCCGCAAGAAAAGATCCCCGCGAGGACCATTATTCACACCGGCATTACCTTTACCCGGCACACGAACGCTCATCCCATGCGCAACACCGGCAGGAATTGGCACCTCTTTTTCTTCCGTTTCACGGACAAAGCCTTCTCCACCGCACGACTTGCAACGATGCTTGATAACATTTCCCGCACCATGGCAAACAGGACACGGCTGAGAAATCATCATGCCAAAGAAACCACCGCCATGTTGCACTTGTCCAGATCCGCCACAATGCTTACAAGTTTCGCGTTCAGAACCCTTTTCAGCGCCTGTACCATGGCAAGCCTGACAAGCCACATCAGCACGAATGCGAATCTTTTTGGTCACACCAAAGAGTGCTTCTTCAAAGGTTAACCGTACGCCTTGCTCAGTGTCTTCACCTGGACGTGGCGCATTGGGGTCCATACGACGCCCGCCACCACCAAAACCACCGAAACCACCGCCGCCAAAACCACCCCCAAAGAATTGATTGAGAATGTCTTGAAGGTCCGCTCCGTGCGTAAAGTCACGCGCAAAGTCAAAGCCACCACCACCAAAGGCGCCCTTCATGCCATCGTGACCATACTGGTCATACATGGAGCGCTTCTGATCATCCGAAAGCACTTCGTACGCTTCGGAGGCTTCTTTAAATTTTTCTTCCGCTTCAGCATTTCCCTGGTTACGATCCGGGTGATACTTCATCGCGAGCTTACGATAAGCCTTCTTAATCGTTTCTTTATCGGCACCTTTAGCAACGCCGAGCACTTCATAGTAATCGCGTTTCGCAGCCATCGATTAAGCCTCCTGAGGCGCCCCGGAAGAAACAATCACCTGCGCCGGACGAATAATTTTACCACCCAAACGCCATCCTTTACGGAATTGATTCACCACTGTTCCTTCGGGATGTTCAGCATGCGGGACCGTAGTCATTGCTTCATGCATCATAGGATCAAAAGCGGTCCCTTCTGCAGCATCAATAACTTCCGCGCCCGATTGTTCAAGCACCTTCTTAAATTCTGTGGCAATCATCTTCACGCCATCGGTAAAAGCTCCCTCCGGCGCATTCAAAAAGGCCATCTCAAAGTGGTCAAAGACAGGAATCAACGCCTTCAACAACTGTTCATTCGCACGCGCAGTACGCTCTTCAAGTTCACGTGCTTGGCGTTTACGCATGTTATCAAAGTCCGCCATCAAGCGAATGTGACGCTCCTTCAGCAAAGCCATTTCTTTCGCAACAGGATCTTCTTCAACCGTTGCCTCTACGGGAGCTTCTTCTACAATTTCCGTTGCCTCCGCGGTTTCTTCCACGGGCATTTCGGGCATCGTTTCATTCGAGGCCTGGGGGTCGACACTCGAAGTTTCGGGATGTTCATCCTGAATTGTCGTCATTGTAATCATCCTTGTTAAGTGGTGCCGGAGGAGGGAATCGAACCCTCAAGCCCGAAGGCGGCGGATTTTAAGTCCGCTGCGTTTGCCATTTCGCCACTCCGGCGTCAATCAGATACAGCGCGTTATTATAGCACAAATCTCGCTGCGATTGAAGATGTATTTCATACATTATTTTATATACATCTGCGAAAAGTATGTGCGAAAGTATACCAAAGCCCCCGCCGAAACGCAAGCCCTTTCTCGTGTAAAAAGAAAAAATCATTCGTTCAATCTTTTCACTCAAACAACCAAGTTGAAAGATAACGCTCGCCACTATCTGGTAGCAATGTCACAATATTCTTTCCTGCGTATAGAGGTTGCATCGAAAGTGTTTCCATTGCAGAAAGTGCCGCACCCGAAGAAATGCCAACTAAAAGCCCTGCCCGTTTTGCCGCAGTACGAGCTGCGATTCCGGCTTGTGTTGTATTTACGGTTAGGACTTTATCAATTAAACTTGTCTCTAAGATTGAAGGAATAAAACCTGCGCCAATGCCTTGTAATCCATGCGGCCCCGCAGGTTGACCCGAAAGAACTGCAGAGGTGTCTGGTTCAACAGCAACGATTTCTATCTGCGGATATGCTGCTTTCAAAACACGAGCAACGCCCGTTAGCGTGCCACCAGTTCCAACACATGCCACAAAAACATCCGGTATATATGGACAATCTTGAAGAATTTCTTGTGCCGTTGTTTTCGCATGAATTTCTGGATTTGCAGGATTTTCAAATTGTTGTGGGATAAAACTCCTAGGATTTTCTGCGTGCAACCGTTGCGCCATCGCGATGGCTCCTTGCATCCCTTCATTTCCAGGTGTCAAAACAATTTCTGCCCCGTAGGCGGCTAATAACTTACGGCGTTCAATGCTCATTGTTTCGGGCATCGTAAGAATTAATTGATACCCCTTAATAGCAGCAGCAAGTGCAAGACCTATCCCTGTATTACCGCTGGTCGGCTCAATAATCAATCCGCCGGGCGACAACACTCCCGCTTGCTCTGCAGCCTCAATCATGGCGAGCCCTACGCGATCCTTAACACTCCCTCCAGGATTAAACGACTCCACCTTGGCAAAACACCGTGCCGCCCCTTGCAAATGCGTCACCTGCAATAAGGGTGTATGTCCAATGGTCTCTAACAAAGTCTCTACGAGTGCCATCGTCTTGCTCCTTTTTTTATGTGTGTAAAAGGCGTTGTAATCGCCGTTCAATAGAAAGACGCGTACCAAAGGTTTCTATTCGAGAAGGTAGCGCTTGTGCAAATGTATAACCATAGCCTTTACGCACAATACGCGAATCAGCAATAACCACCATCCCTCGATCCGAACGACTTCGAATCAATCGACCAAACCCCTGCCTAAACTTAATTAATGCTTGCGGGAGAGAAAGTTCATTAAAAGGTGAAAGGCCTGCTTTTCGAATGCGTTCGCTTCGGGCCACATTAAGAGGATCATTCACGACTTCAAAAGGCAAGCGTGCAATAACAACACAAGAAAGTGCATTTCCCACAACATCAACACCTTCCCAAAAACTTTGAGTGCCAAAAATTACAGTGGGGCGTTGTTGTTCGCGAAAAATTTCTGTCATTACATCTCGACTCATATTCGCCGATTGTACAAGCAAATCAATCCCTTGCTTCTCCAAATGAGGCTGTAAAAGTTGTGCACAATATTGCATCATTTCATACGATGTAAATAATGCCAAAGACCGTCCATTAGCAACCACAAAAAGACGATACATTAAGCGAGAGAGTTCGGTCTCGTAGGCATGATCTTTACTTGTAATGTCGGTAAGATAATCTGGCACTGCCACACAGCATTGTTTTGAATAATCAAAAGGACTCTCCGCCAAGAAAGATGCCACACGCGTTGCGGGTTCTATTAATGACAAACCTAAAGTTCGTTGAATATGATCAAAACTATTACGGATACGAAGTGTCGCCGATGAAAAAACAATGGATGCTTTATCTTTGTAAAGCAGTTGCTTTAATTGAAAGGCGATATCTAATGGTGCGGCATGCAAACTTACGGTTCGATCACGCTCCACATATTGCTCCATCCAATAAACAACATCTTGCTCTGCACCAGCAAGTAAGCGATCCATTGACGCACAGAATTCTGCCAAATGCTCTCGAACACCTCCTAATGCAGAAATCAATTCTTCATACGGATGATTTAAGCTCTCTGCAGGAGAGGCAACCTTAATCATCATTTCTAATTGATTCAAAAGAGCTGTGGCACGAGAAACCGTTTGACGCACGCGATCTTGTGCGGATTGAAGTTCTTTTGCAGGGAGGATTTCTTCTGCAGGAACAAAAACTTCTTTAGAAAAGCAAAATTCACGCCGCAATTGAGGTTGTCCATCTGGAAGGCGTGGCAATGTTTCATCTGGCACAGAACGATATCTTAGGGCCTCTTCTGGCGTTTTTTCCATCACAGAATAGAGGCGATTAAAGAGATCTTTACCGACCTTTGCAAGTTCAACGCCTGTCGCTCGTATATCTGACAGCAACTGTAACTTTTGTGCTTGGTCAGCTGGATTCGTAATGGCTTTTTCAATGAAATCAACTTGCACATGATGAAAGAGAGACCCGACCTCGCGTCCACGACTCGGCGCAATCTTTTGACAAATATCATACAATGTTACGGGCGAGAGCGTTTCAGACAAACAATTCGTTGCAACATTCTCAAGATTATGTGCTTCATCAAAGACAATTTGAGCATATGGAGGTAAAAGCTTCCCGCTATTTACTAAATCCGAAAAGACCAAGGCATGATTAACAATCACCAAATGTGAGAGTAACGCATTCTGACGCGCTTTTAATAAAAAACAGCGACGATAAAATCGACATTTCTTTCCTGGACACTCAACACTTCCACAGCTAAAAGAGGAAGTAAAATTGATATCACCCTTGGTATATGTCGGTCGAAAGCGTTCCAAATCACCATCATCTGTTTGAGCCGCCCATTGTACTAATTCTGCAAAGAGCAAGGCTTCGCTTTCTTTCAGTCCTTCAAAGCCACCTTCTAAATAAGCCCCAAATCGTTTTAAACAAAGGTAATTCCCTCGCCCTTTCAAAACACTCGCGCGTAAGTTAACACCTTGCGGCAAATGCCGCTGAAGAATACGCTTTACTAAGGGTAAGTCTTTCACTAATAGTTGCGACTGAAGATTCCGCGTGTTCGTTGAAATAACGATCGGCAAATTATTATAACATGCCCACAAGGCGGCAGGAACAAGATAGGCCAAGCTCTTTCCAACCCCAGTTCCAGCCTCTGCTAAAAGAAACTGCTGCTGATTAAGCGATTGAAGAATCGCATGCGAAAGCGCCGTTTGACCGGGTCGCGGTTCATAGTGCTCATATTGTGCAGCCAAATCCCCCGACGCCCCAAAGACAGCATCAATCGTTTGCGAAGGAATAGGAATCCACGCTTCAACATTTGAAAGATCTCTTGCAATCACATTCGCTTGTTGAGGAAAGTGGCTATACCACAACTTCTCTTCAGATTCAAACAAGTGAGATGATAAAGCAGATTCAATCGCAACTGCAAAAGCATCGTGACTTGCGTTTTTAGCACAAGCCAACATGACTTCTAATGCCCATGTAGGAAGCGACTCCATTAGACTTCTACCCGCTTAATCTTCAAAGGTATAACGCACCGCCTCAATTGCCGTTGGAAATTTCGAGCCTCGCTCTAAAGTTACAATTGCACCTTCGAGTTTTGTTGGACCAGAAGCCACTTCAAAACGCGAGGAGAGTCCCGTTGTAAATTTCTTTAATACAGGCGCAATCTGACGACCAATAACAGATTTAATCGGTCCTGTCATACCCACATCTGTAATATAAGCTGTCCCTTGCTCAAGCAAAGTAGCATCACTTGTTTGTACATGTGTATGAGTTCCAAAAACAGCTGTCACACGACCATCAAGATAATACCCCATTGCAATCTTTTCACTCGTAGCCTCTGCATGAACATCTACAAAAACAGGAATATTCCCTGGCAACTGTGCCAATGCACGATCGACCGCTTGAAAAGGATTATTCGCCGAAGCCATAAAAACTTGGCCGACGACCGATACCACACCAATTGGTCCTAATGCGGTTTGTGCTACAGCCGCAATAGCACCAGGTGCTCCCTCTGGGAAGTTCGCCGGTCGCACAATTCGCTTCTCTCCACCAATTTGTGCATCAAAGCCCTTTTGCCCCCATGTATGATCGCCCAATGTAATTAATGTTGCACCCGCTGTAAAAAGTTCATTTGCTACAGCCAAGGTAATCCCACTCCCAGCAGCAGCATTCTCGGCATTAGCGATAATCGCATGCACTTCACCCGACTGTAATAATTGCTGAGCCACTCGCTTAAAACACGCACGACCCGGCGAACCAACAATATCACCAACAAGTAAAACCTTCATCTTTTCCATCTTTCTATCAATTCTAATATGCCTTGTATTATACCATAAAGAAGCCTTCTCTGCGACAATAAAATCGCCTCTCTTTTCGTAAAATTCAATACTTTATGAAATAATTTGTAATTTTTACAAAAAGTTGTTGCATTTGAAATTTTACTATGTTATAATGATTCCATTCTTTCAAAAGAAAACCCTATACACACAACAAGGAGAGTAAAAATGAACAAGTATGTATGTCCTATTTGCGGTTATGTCCATGTTGGCGATGCCGCTCCTGAAAAATGCCCTCAGTGCAATTGCGCAGGTGAAAAGTTCGTTCTTAAGGCCGACACTGGCAAGATGGAATGGGCTGATGAACACCGCGTAGGTGTTGCAAAGGGTGTTGATCCTGAAATCATCGAAGGTCTCCGCATGAACTTCACCGGCGAATGCACCGAAGTCGGCATGTATTTGGCGATGGCTCGCGTTGCAACCCGTGAAGGTTATCCCGAAGTGGCGCTCTTCTATGAAAAGGCCGCGTACGAAGAAGCTGAACACGCGGCAAAGTTCGCAGAACTCTTGGGTGAAGTTATTACCGATTCGACCAAGAAGAATCTCGAACTCCGTGCAGCTGCAGAGCAGGGCGCTTGCGAAGGTAAACTCGACCTCGCAAAGAAGGCAAAGCAACTCGGTCTCGATGCTATCCATGATACCGTTCATGAAATGTGCAAGGACGAAGCTCGCCACGGCGCAGGGTTCGAAGGCCTCTTGAAGCGTTACTTCTCGTAAGGAGTGATCATGGAGTCTCCCTCTCCCTCGGAACTTCATCAAGCCATACGCGCCCATGGGCTTCGTCCATCGGTGCCGCGTGTGGCGATTTATCAGTACCTCGTAACGCATCCGATACATCCAACGGTTGATGACATCTATTCGGCACTTCGCCCAAAGATGCGTACACTTTCACGTACAACCGTTTATAATGTCCTCCATTCCTTTGTTGAATGTGGCCTCGTAGATAAGGTTCATATTGAAGATTTGGAGTTGCGTTACGATGCGAATGTGAAGCCACATGCACACTTTAAGTGTCTCACCTGTGGCGGTGTTTATGACTTTGCCGAAACGCCGAGCGAAGTTTTACTACCGCACGCGAAGTTGCCGGAAGGGTTTCGTCCCTCCTCTGTGGCATTGATGATTCGCGGGAAGTGTGCGCGTTGTAAATAATTAAAAGCGATGCGAGGAGCTTGTCGCACGAAAGATTACGAGACCACAAATCAATCTCAAAGGCTAAAAAACTTCAGCCTTTCAGTCATTTACCCCGGTAAACGCTCTCAAACGTATCGTTTTTAATCCTCGATTTTGGTCTTTGCCATAACTTCACGCGATAGCCTTCTAAACAAAAAAGTGACGGTGCAAACGCATCGTCACTTTTCGTTTTAGTCCATACGAACGTTCTTTAAAACAACAACATAAACCCTTTCGATAATGAAAAAGGCTCGCGAACATCACGAGCCTTTGAACGTTTAGAAACTTACTTGAGCGCTTTTGTTGCTGCTTCAGAAGCCATCTCTGCGAAGGGAATCTTTTTCCGCGGGTGGACATCTTTTTTGTCTCCGAGGCCAGCGGCAAAGGTGTCGAGATAAACCGCGCCTTTTTCTTTGCAAACGTCCTTTTGTAACTTACGATAGGGTTCCCAATCACGATCCATCACCGGGAGACCAACCATCAAGAACGGCGTCTTCTTGTTGGGACGCAATTCTTCAACGATGGCTTGTAAGGTTTCACGCATGTAATCTTCGGGCAAGGGCGTTCCGGCGCGAGGGCCAACACCTGTAGTGGCATTGGATTCGCCTTGATACCAAAGAATACCTGTCAGCGGAATGTCGCTAATGCGAGCGATGCCTTGACGATGAAGAACACCAAGTCCCCACCACTTACTTTCGGCTTTAAGGCGACGGCGATATTCACGCGCACACCACGTGCCGGGGAAGGCTTCGTTGGTATCAATCTGACGACGGTCGGTGACAATCTTTAGCAAGTTCGGATAAGCAGGCTTGCGTGCTTTTGTCAATGCCGCCATGGTGGCTTCATCTAAGAAGGCTTCCGTTGGCGCGCCACCGGCACACACTAAAAGAATGACCACGGGCTTGCCCGATGCTTCCGCACGACGAATCGCAAAGGAAATCGCCATGGCACTCCATTGCTTTGCATTGTGCGGTGTAATCTTTACCCATTCATCAGAGGTTGCATTCCACAAACGAATATCATGCTTTGCGGTCGCGGCGGCTTCGTCATTGGCGCCTTCACAACGACCTAAGGGCCAAAACATATTCGACTGACCAGCGCATAACCAAACCTCGGCCGTATCCTTGACATCTGCAGGAAGTGTCACCGGTTTTGGTGCGGGCGTGGTGAGCGCTTGATGCGTCACTTCGGCAATGATTTTAGCGCCTTCGGGATTGGGATGAATCTTATCCGGGAAAAGGGTGAGCAATCCATCGCGAAGCGGTTCTTGCATGTCAATGAGTGTGGCATTCATTTCCTTTGCGACCTTTTTCAATTCGGTTTGCATCAGGAAGGGTTCTGCACTGCGATAGAAGTTTTGCCCAGGCGCAAGTGGCGCGAGTTTTCCCCAAATGTAGAGTTTGGGTTTTGTCGGCAAGGCTTGATAATCTTTGAGTAAGGTGCAATAATCTTTTGCCCAAGCGCCGGGATGCGTGGCTTCGTGTTTAATGAATTCACCATTGTCATTGATGCCAAGGTTACAAATCACAATGTCGGGTTGCCATTCAAGCGCGGCTTTGTGTTCTTTCATATAACGATAACCGCGGCGTTCTTTACCTCGCCACGAATGCAGATAAATGCCACGTCCGGAATTGCCGAAGTTCCGCACTTCGTAGTCCTCGCCTAAGAGGGCTTGTAACTGCGTGGGATAAGCCTTTGCAGCGCGATCTGGCAAGGTATACCCAAAGGTGATGGAATCGCCAATACAGGCGACTTTGATTTTCTCTGCCCAAGCGATTGTACCACAGAGCACAATTGCGAACCAAACGACCAAGTGCTTTAACATCGTGCACCTCCTTTGTTTCTAGTAACAACAACAGTATACTTCAAAAAACGCCTCGTTGTCAACCTCAAGCTCGTCCACGGTCAGCCTGTATACAACTGCAATCAGTCCCCTTATCGTTCGGGGGAGGAGGGTTTGGGTTGGATGGAAAAGTGTTGAAAGGTGAGCGTCTCATGCAAAGTGCCATGAATCGAAATCACAATCGATGTGAATTCGCTTTTGTCCTTGTCGATGAATTGCACGGGCGCGTCGGTTTTGTATTTGTGTAGGCTCCCTTTGACAGCGGATCCGTCGTCGCGATAGTAGACGCAACGAATCTGATAATCAACGTCACCTGCGCAGGTCGGCAAATAGGCGATTTGATAAGCATCGGATAAGGCGCCAAAGTGCGTCAGGGGAATGCGGGAGGATTCCACAATAAAGGGCGCATTGGGCTTGACGGGTTCAAAGACAAGCGCATCGCCTTGAATGGAAAACGTAAAGGCATTTTTGGGGAAAAAGTTCCAGTCGTCGAGCGTTCCCCACCATGGCGTGGGAAGCGGCGGTGGCGGTGTTTCGACAAGTGAAGTTTTGGCGACCGTAGGCGAAAGCGGCGTTTTGGCATTGCTCTTGATGACAAGATAGGAAACCACAACCATGAAGAACAACAGTAAGCCGATAACACAATAAAAGAACGGCAATAACCATTTGGAGAGCGTTGGCCGCTGAAGGGAAAAACCACTCTTCTCGTCAAAGAGAACGCGACGTGTTGGAATGGCACGCATGGAGAGTTCTGTGCGACGACGGCTCGCCTTGGGACTCAAGAACCAATAATTGAGCAAATTGTAACCGTTCTTCACCAAGGCCAAACGATAGGGCGCCAAATCATACTCGACACAATGGAACGAGACGCGTTGTGTCACGGTATCAAAGAGAACATAATCCGCCGTCAAACTCTCGCCGCGGGGAAAGCCAATCGTTCCGGGATTGATAATATAACGCACGCCTTCTTGCACAGTGAAATCTTCGGGTGGCAGTTTGCGTGGAAGCGGCTCGGTTTCGTCTTGCGCAAAGACACAGGCTATGTGCGTATGGCCAACAAAAAAGAGTTGCTGATTAGGATACAGCGAAAAGCTCAAAGCCGCGTCTTCGCATTCTGAAAGATAATCAAAGGCTTCGGGTTCATTAAACGAACCGTGCGTGCAAAAGAACCCATTGCCTTCGATTTGATAGGGAAGCGTTTTCAACCAGGCGAGGTCGTCGTCTGAAAGCACCAAGATGGCGCGTTCTGCCGTTTCGCGTGCAAAGGCATTGAAATACTCTCGATCAAAAAGTCCACACACGGCCGCATCGTGGTTGCCCATCACCGTTGCGGTGGCGATTTGACGAATGCGCTGGAGACATTCAATAGGTTGCGGTCCATATCCGACAATGTCGCCGAGACAAATCAAATGATTGGCTCCACGCGCTTTCGCATCGGCCAAGGCGGCTTCTAACGCTGGCAAATTACCATGAATGTCGGAGAAGAACGCAATACGCATCGAATCGCTTACCCTTGTGTTGGAAGTGCGGGAGGCGCATCCACGGATTGAACGGCTTCAATCAATGCGTTGCGATAGCTTTCGGAATCATCCATATCCGCCTGGCCGGGAGCGAAGGTTTCCCATAACTTAACCGTTTTGTTTTCGGTTTTCCCACCGGTCGCCATCCAGAAGCCCGCAGGTGCAGGACCGGCATCAATATTTGTAAGCGCATTGCTATCGGCGGAGAAACGTGCGGCGCTGGAGGCATGCCACTGCTTCCCATCATGCGCCCACAAACGCGAAAATTCCGCCACGCGTGCATGATCGCGACTCTCAACATTACGCAGGAAATCTTCAACAAAGGAATAGGCATTGGTGATTTCTGCCTTACCCTCTCCTACGAGCGAGGAGAAGGTCGCCATGCGGAACCACGCCTTGAATTCATCCGCATAAATCCAACACGTGTAAGCGGTGCGATGGTCGCCATCTTTCCCACACGAAATCGCCATGCGAACCTTTTCGCCTTCTCGCCAATTGAGCGGCATCATGGATTTGCCACCGGTACCTTCACCGCCAAAACGGGAAACTTCTACACCTTCACTGTAGTAAAGATTGCGGGTACGGCTCGCTTCTTGCACCACATCGGGATTCGCAGAGAAGTCAAAGGGATCACTCGGTTCCCAAATCGAGAAGATCGCGCGATGTTCGCCATTGCGTAAACGCTGCAACCCACAGTAACCAGCATTAAATCCAATAAAGCAAACATACGTACCAATGTAGGCCTTACGAACCGTTCCTTCAATATAAAAGACCTGGGAGGACTTGGAATCATGGTTGTAGTAAAGATGAACGCTGCGGGCTTGACGTGCAGCTTGTTCTGCGGGTGAATGTCGTGCCTTAACAAAGGCACTACAAATCACTGCCATAAAAATCGTTATCATCTTTTTCATAAGCACTCCTTCGAACAAAACAAAAAACTAGAGATTAACCATTATTATACGCGATTTTTTGATTCGCGTATAGTTTTTTCTTTTCCCATTGCCCGAAAAGTACTGTAGAATGCACCTATCGATGATGATGCAAACGGCCATGTTGGCGTTGCGCACGGTAAAGCTGCGTATTCGCAATCAGCTCTTTCATCGTTACCGGCTTAAACTCATTCACATCCACACCGGCATTATACGCACGTGGAACCGTCTGTAAGTAATGATAATACGGATCCTTCGTCAAATTGTGAATGTGCCCATACACCAAATGCGCCCCATGCCGCCGACGATACCAATCCATCATCGGATAATGCGAAGCCGTGAAAAATCCCCAGTCGCGTTCGCCTTCCAAAACAAACGCACATTCCACAAACCATTTTTCAGGATGAAACATCCGTAACCACTGACGATCGTGATTGCCAATCGCTAAATGCTTAATCCCCTGTAACGCATCCAAATAATACGAAGCAGGCGCATCACTCTTATAAATCAAATCGCCCACAATATAAACGTGATCCTCTGGCTGAACGCGTTCATTCCATGCGGCAATGAGCGCATCATCCATTTCACGCACCGAGGCAAACCCTCGCAAGGCACGCATCTTCTCATGCCCAAAATGAGTATCTGCAATAAAATAATCCATCGTGTCTGTCAATTCTATTTCTCGACCACCCGCGTCAAAGATAAACCTTTTACCTTTGATTCAAACGCTGCAATCGTATTGTTAACTATTTAAAGCACTCGTCGTCTGACCTAAAGTCGCCAAAATCGCCTTTAACGCCGAAACCGTAGAGGTGTCCCCATCTTTATAGAGATTCTGAACCGTCGTACAAGAATACAACACCGTCGTGTGATTGCGATTAAAAGCCTTCCCAATTTCCGTCGTCGAACTAAAGGTCAACTTCCGACACAAGAAAACCGCCACCTGCCGGGGAAAGGCCACTTCACGCGAACGCCCTTGTCCCACCAAATCATCCATCCGCACATTGTAATACGAACAAACCGCACGCTGCACATCCACACAACTCAAACGCAAAATCTGCTCTTCTTGCTGAATATACGTCCGAAGCAACGACTTCTCAAGCTCTTCCACCGTCACATCCGAACCCTTCACACGCGCATAGTTAATCGTCACCGACAAGGCACCTTCCAACGCACGCACACTCGAACTCACCCGCGTGGCAATGAAATCCAACACATCATTGCTCAACTTCACATCGGGATAACTCGTCAACTTCATCCGCAAAATGTTCAACCGCGTCTCATACGCCGGCACTTCAATGTCCAACGTCAACCCACTCTGAAAACGACTCACCAAACGATCCACCAAATCCGGAATCTCCGCAGGCGCACGGTCAGAGGTCATCACAATCTGCTTCTGAGCATCCTTCAACGCATTAAAAATATTGAAGAACTCATTCTGCAACCCCGACTTCCCCGTCATATACTGAATGTCGTCAACCAACAAAATATCAGGCGTACGGAACTTATTCTGAAAAGCCTGAATCGCTTCATTCGAACTCTCCCCAGCTTTCCATTGCCCCATATACTCATTCATCAAATTTTCACTGGTCGTATAAAGCACCCGCAACTTCGGATTGTGTTCACGCGCCATATTCCCAATCGCATGCAACAAATGCGTCTTACCCACACCCGTCGGACCATACAAGAAAAGCGGATTCGTGCGATTCGCATCGTCCCCAGGATGCTGCGCCACATACTTCGCCATCGTCAAAGGAAACTGATTACTCGGCCCCATCACAAACGTATCAAACGTAAAATGCTTCAAAAGACCCTCTTCCGTCCCTTGCACCCCTTGCACAGGAAACTTCGACCCCAACGCACCCACCGGCAACTCCGCCTGCGTCGAAACAAAATCAAACCCCAAATTCGGACGATCGGAAACCTTTAATAACGCATTCTGAATAAACGTGCCAAAATTACGCTTCAACAACGCACCATCCTTATCCTCCGGTAACGCAATCTTCAACGTCTGACCATCCAACGACAACCCCTCACTCCCACCAAAATAACGCATCACCTCAACCTGTGATAACAATTGTGAAAGTTCCTTCAAGGTCGCTTCCCATAAACCTTTAGCTTCATTCATATCTTTTTCCCATACCTTCAAAAGTCTACCACGATCTTCACCCTAGGCTCTCAGCTACACCCAGCCGCGTCAATCAAACAAAAAAAGAATCCATAGACCTCTTTCAAAAAAGAGTACACACATTATACACCTTGTTGATAACTCTTGTCTATAAACTTTTTAAAACAAAATACAAACAACTTATCAACAACCCTAAAAAAGATAATTCTACTAAATTATCAATGACTTATTACAATGATATAAAATTATCAACAGCCTGTCAATAACCCGTCCACCCCCCTTGTCAATAACCTCTCGACACCCCCAAAAAAAGAGCCCTTTAAACGAAAACCCAAAAGTTATTGACAAGTTCCACAAAAAGTATCAACAAAATCAACAATTTTAAACAGTTTTATAAACTTTATCCACAACACTGTTCAAAACTCGACCACTTTTTTCAACAACCCAAAAATCAATTAACATTTTATCAACAACCCAAAAATCAAAAAATGTTCCATGTGGAACACTGAAAGCCCACAGAAGGACGAAGTCCGTACGAGGAGCATTGAAGCGTCGGCCGTATGGCTCAATGCTCCTCGTTTCACTGCGGGCTTTCGCTATTCCATGTCTTCTCCCGCACGCCGTGCGCCATATCCATTTCCGGGTTTTCCGTGTTTTCCGTGGTTAAATAATTCGAGCGAAGCGAGCCGCACCCAAAACACTTTTCGAGTATTTCGTGTATTTCGTGGTTTTTCCCCGAGCGAAGCGAGCCGCATCCAATCCTTCCGTGTATTCCGTGTATTCGGTGGTTTTAAATATCGAGCGAAGCGAGCCGCTGCAATCCATTC
>JAUNQZ010000128.1 GCA_030535915.1 bacterium | reverse complement strand
AAATCTGTCAGCGCGAAGCGCTTTGCGGACAGATTTTGCAGCGCACCATTTTGCGCCTTTGTAGCGGTTGCGGTAAAAAATGTTGGTTGAAAAATGTTGGGGAATATGGTTTAATATCCTTAACTTGGGATGGTTGAAGCTGAGGATGTCTCAGTTGAACCGTTTTTATTTTTGAAGAATGTTGATATTATTTACTTTACAAAGATAATTTGTATTTGATACAATATTTGCATTCACTTTTATTTGAAAGGATGAGCAATGAATACTGAATTGGTAAAGAATGTCCATTGGGTAGGTTATGTTGATTGGCCGGTACGTGATTTTCATGGCTATCAAACAAAGCGTGGTTCGTCGTATAATGCTTATCTGGTGAAGGGTGAAGCGAAAATTGCTGTGATTGATACAGTAAAGGCACCTTATGTTGAATATCTCAAGCGGAATGTTGCAGCACATTGCGGTTTGGATGCGGTGGATTACATTGTGTGTAACCATGCTGAACCTGATCATTCGGGTGGTTTGCCTGCAATGGTGGCGGCGTGTCCGAATGCAATGGTTGTTTGTAATGCAAAGTGTCAGGATGCCCTTTCGCATCATTATGATGTAACGGGTTGGAAGTGGCAGATTGTTAAAGAAGGTGAAACGATTGACCTCGGTGGTCGTACGTTGAAATTCTTTGATACGGTGATGTGTCACTGGCCGGAGAGTATGGTCACCTATCTTGAAGAAGAAGCATTGCTCTTCTCAATGGATATCTTTGGTCAACATTATGCCACCTATTGCCGTTTCGATGATGAAGCCAATCTCGAAGAAGTGATGCAGGAAGCAAAAACTTATTATGCGAATATTGTCTTGCTCTATCAGAAGCCTGTTGAAGCAGCTGCAAAGAAGCTCTTAGGGTTGAAGTTGAAGATGGTAGCACCGTCGCATGGCGTGATTTGGCGTTCGCATTTCGATAAGATTTTGAATGCGTATTTGGCTTGGCATGTCAGCAAGCCGACGCGTAAGGTGGTGGTGCTTTATTCGACGATGTGGCAGAGTACTCAAAAGATGGCTGAGGCTGTGGTTCAAGGTGCCAATGAATCGAATGTCGAAGTGAAGCTCTTTGATTTGAAGGCTACGGGTGATACGGAAGTGATTACCGAGTTGATGGATTGTGCGGCCTTTGCTGTGGGTACACCGACGTTGAATCAGAGCTTGATGCCACGCATGGCTGCTTGCTTAACTTATATTCGTGGATTGAAGCCCGCGGGTAAGAAGGCTTTTGCTTTCGGTTCGTATGGTTGGGCTTCAAAGGGTGCACAAGAAGCGGAGGGTTATTTAAAGGCCTTTGGTTGTGAAATCACCACCCCGCCGATTATCTGCCGTTATTCTCCCGATGAAGCAACGTTAGAGGCTTGCCGTGAAGCAGGTCGTGCATTAGCAAAAATCGCGCTTGAAGTTGAAGCTTAATTCCAGACTCAAGAGATGAGGCATTGAGACAATCAATGCCTCTTTCTTTTTTTACACTTCTTACCATCATCCACAACATTTAAAATGAGGATAAGAGATGAAAGCTGTTTTCTTTTTTACAATCAGTGTTCTTTTAGGTTGTATGGTTGTGGGATGTCGGGGGATCAAACCACCAAGCGGTGTTCAACCGACGTATGAAATCATTGAAGTGACAGGTTATTGTGATTGTGGGGAGTGTTGTGGTTGGGAACGCAGCTGGTGGCGTTTGGGGACGCCGGTTTATAATTATGGTGCGAAGAAAGGTCAGCCGAAGCAGGTGGGGATAACATCGACGGGTGTTCAGACGCGTCATGGTACGGCTGCTGTGGATCCGCGACGTTATCCGTATGGAACGGTCTTTTATGTGCCTGGGTATGGTTATGCTAAAGGTGAAGATGCAGGTGGCGCGATTAAAGGGGCGCATATCGACTTGTGGTTTCCAAGTCATGAGGCGGCGTTGAAGTGGGGACGTAAAAAACTCAAAGTAAAAGTTTGGAAAGTCAAGTAATTGTTTCGATTGTTGATAAATTGTAGAAAAGTGTTAATAAGTGGTGGGGATGTTCATAAAGTTGTTAAAAAGCTTTTTTATACATTCCTCTGAAAAAGTTAAAAGTCCTTTTTAAAAGTACGATTTTACAATAAGTTATCTTTTTAAAGCGTTGTGGATATTTTTTAATTTTGTTTGCAATAGCAATAGATTATTTTAATTTTTTGAGATGCGTATTGGAAAATCAAGCTTTGCGCTTTTAGAGAGGGGTTTTTGGGGTTATGAACAGAATGTTGAAAGTTGAACATTGTTTAAAACTTGTTGAAACCGTTTGAAAAGATGTTGATAAAACAGAGGTTATGAACAATTGAAAGAGGGAGTATTGGAGAGGGTTGGAGGGGGCTCTTTGTTTTCAAAAAAGGATGCACCGTTTGTGAACAAGGTGTTTTTGAAATAAGTCATTGTAGATTGGATTCTTTTAAAAGTTATCAACGAAATGAACAATCCTACAATAACAACATTCTTTTAAAATTAAGTAATGATGATAATAACGTACCGTGTAGAATTCCTTGAAAGAATGCTTGTACCTCTCCTTTAGATTTGCTATAATAAGAAGTACTGTTTTTATTGTTTGAAAAAGGTTTTAATTCTAAGGGTTACACCATGAAATTTACGGTTATTCGGAGTCGTTTTCTTGAATTGATGGCAAATGTTCAGAGTCTTGTGCCAGTGAAGCCGTCATTGCAGATTTTGATGAATGCAATGTTTGATGCTACAGAAGATAACACGTTGACATTGACGGCAACCGATTTGGATATGACCGTGCGTGCCAGCATGTCCACCGATGTGAAAGTGGATGAACCTGGTCGTACGACGTTGCCCGTGCGTCGTATTATTGAAATTCTTCGTATGGCACCAGAAGGTGAAGTGACCTTTGAAATCGATCATGACAATATTGCACGTGTGGTCACCTGTGCAGCTAAGTATCGTGTGATCGGTCTCGATGTGCGTGAATATCCTGCCATTGCTGAACCCGAAGAAGAAACCCGCGCCTTCACGATGGATCGTGCGGTCTTCCGTGAAATGTTGCGTAAAATTTCCTATGCGGCAAGCACCGATGAAACGCGTCGTATGCTCACCGGCGTGCTGATGAAGTTCGCAGACTCCAAGTTGACCATGGTCGCAACCGACTCGAAGCGTTTGGCTTTGGTGGAACAAGAAATTGAATTCCCCGAAGAAAATGCGTGTGAAATGATTTTACCCCCGAAGGCGGTTTCTGAACTCAGCCGCTTGCTTTCGGGTGAAGGCCCCATGACGATTTATGCGCAGGGGAATAAACTCATGATCGCATGCGACAGTTTGCGTTTCTACAGCAAGTTGATCGAAGGGACCTACGCCAAGTATCAGACGGTGATTCCAACAATGTGTGAAGAACGCGTTTCGGTGGGTCGCGAAGAATTGATTAGTTCGATTCAGCGCGTGTCGATTATGTCGAATAATAAGATTCTCGCTGTGCGTTTGAATTGGACAGAAGGTGCGTTGAACTTGATGTCGAGTAATGTCGAGACAGGTGAAGCAAATGATGTCATTCCGATTAAGTATAGCGGTGAAGAATTCTGTGCGACTTATAATCCGACCTATATCCTTGAATGTCTGAAGAATTTGGATTCCGATGAGGTCATCTTTGAATTGAGCAAGGGTCACGCTCCAACAGTCATTAAGTGTGAAGGCCTTCCCTTCCTCTATGTCATCATGCCCTTGCGCTTACCCAGCCAAGCCTGAGGTAATGAGGAATTTATCTATTGAGATTTAGTATAATATGGCCGTTTTGATTAACGGG
>JAUNQZ010000127.1 GCA_030535915.1 bacterium | reverse complement strand
AGAATTCGACAACTGTTCCCCCAGTCACTGCGTAATTTTGCTTGCAATTTACAGTAATTTAGACGACTGATGACTCAACAATACAACATCTTACAACGTGGATTAAACAATTCAAAAAAATAAACTTGCATTTTACCTTTAAAAAGGTGTAAAATAATAGACATAACAACTTCAAAAAGGAGATGAATTATGGCCACTGGTCTTATTAAAAACGCGTACATTGTCAGTCCTGGTTATGAATTTGATGGCGGTGCAATCGTCATTGAAGACGGAAAGATTAAAAAAGTCCTTCAGCCCGGAACGCCTCTTCCAAGCAACACGGATTGGGTTTATGATGCAGAAGGCCGCATGGTCATGCCTGGCTTTATTGATGTCCATACCCATGGTGCTGCAGGTGTTGATGTTTGCGATGCAGAAGATCCTACCGCAATTGAAAAGATTGCAGAAGCGAAGCTCAAAGAAGGTTGCACTTCTTGGTGCCCCACTACGCTCACACTCCCTGAAGAAACCCTTGCTCAAGCTTTAAAGAATGTCGCAGACTATCGTAAGAACGAAAAGTATTCGAAGGTTCTCGGCGTTCACTTGGAAGGCCCCTTCATCAATCCTGCTTGCTGTGGTGCTCAGAATCCTGCTTATCTCCGCAAGCCTGACATTGAAGAAGTCAAGCGCCTTCATGCGATTACCCCGGTTTGCCAGGTCTCCTATGCACCTGAAGCAGAAGTTGGCAATGGTCCTAAGTTCGCTCGTGATTGCCTTGAAATGGGTATCGTTCCCTCCGCAGGTCACACCAAGTGCTCCTATACGGAATTTAAGGCCACCTATGCCGCTGGTCTCCGTCACTTGACACACTTCTGCAACCAAATGACCCCTCTTCACCATCGTGACATTGGTCTCGTTGGCGCAGGTCTTCTTCTCGATGATCTCCGTGCAGAAATGATTTGCGATAAGATTCACCTCTGCCCTGATATGATTGACTTGGCTTTCAACACCAAGGATATTGAATCGATTCTTCTCATCACCGACTCTATGCGTGCTTCGCATATGCCCGATGGCCCCTCTAGCCTCGGCGGTCTCGATGTGATCGTAGAAAATGGTGCAGCTCGCCTCGCCTCCAATGGCGCACTCGCAGGGTCTATCCTCCGTATGAATGTTGCTCTTAAGAATGTTCACGAAGTGACAGGCTTCCCGCTCAATGTCTTGGTGAAGACCACTTCTTACAACCAAGCGCTTGAACATGGCCTCGAAGACACCCTCGGTTGTATCGAACCTGGTTACACTGCTGATATCGTTGTTCTCGACGACGATTTCGAAGTTAAGGCAGTCTTCGTTGATGGTCAAAAGCGCCTCTAAGTAAGCGCATTGTACCGAACAATAAGAAAACTAAAATAGAGGAGAGGTCGCCCTTTCCTCTATTTTGTATTTCATATTCTTGACATTCGGCTAAAATTATTATAGAATACATAAGCATTAGGTTAGGTTTAAAACCCATACGAAAGGATAATCAAATGAAAAAATCATTTCTTTTTGCAACCTTCATTCACTTTTATCGGTTGTGCAGACCCTGCCTCAACCGCAGAAGATTGGGTCGATGCAATGCTCGAAAATGACAAAGAAGAACTCTTTGCAACCTCAGGAAAAGAGGTCTTTGAGGAATATCAAAAAGCACTCGCAAGTCAAGACGCCAAAGCCTTAATGACCCGTTATCTCCTTGAAAATTTAGACATTACCCATACCCTTGAAACCGAAAACTATGCCCGCGTCTATTTCTCATTAGACGTGCCCGCGAAATGTAAAATCGCCAATCTCACCGGTTCCACATGGCTACCCAATGAAATCACCGTCCTCTCAAATCGTGATTTCAAAGGCGCCGTTGCCCACGCCTATCTCACCGGCGACAGCGATGCCGACTGCTACGGTGACGACGCTATCGACTTCATCGAAGACGCCATCTATGACGTCGATGAAATAACCGATGCACCACTCATGGAAATGGCCGAAGCCGAAGCCGCAAAAGCCAAGGCCCCCGCTGATTTCACCGATAGCATCCGCAACGAAATTCAAACAAAAGCCCGTGAAGGATCCATTGAAATGTCACAAAAGGTGATGGAGTTAGTCTCCACCTATAAGTTCGAAGAGATTGAAGATTTCTTTGATGGCATCGATATCCTCCATGAAGAACCCACCTCAACCCCCAGTGTCCGTACCACCTATATTACAATTGAAGCTCCTGAGGCTGGTTACATTGAACTTATCAAGGACATTGACGGCAATTGGCGTGTTACAGATATCTGCCCCCATAAAGTCCGCTAACGTTATATAGATTAACGCAGAAACAAAAAACGAGAGGTCATTTTACGCCTCTCGTTTTTTTATTTTATTGAAAATATAAAGGTTCAATTTTTTTTTTATTTTTTTCTATTGAAAATACCCCTTATGTTTGCTACATTTGCGTTAATCCTTTGTTCACAAGCAATCATTTATTAAAGTCTTTTAGTGGGTTTTAAAAAGATTGAAAATAAAGGAATTTTCCATTTTTTAACTTTTTCTGGGGACATGTTATGTCACAAAAATCTCATCTTGTTTCTGGGAGCATTGGGATTGCTCTCGGTGCGGTACTTACCGCGATGCTTATTCCATCAAGCATGCAAAAAACAACCACTTCGCTAGCGCAAAACACTCAGCCGGAAGTGATAAAACCTATTCCTCTTGCAACGACAAATAGTTCTCTCGTTCCACCCTCTATTGAAGAGAAGACAATTGTTGAAGTAAACACTCAAAATTCTTCTACTGCACCGACAAATATTAAAGCACTCTACGCTTTACGAGCAACTGTAGAAACATCAGGTGCTATCAAAATTCTTTTCTCCTCGGAAAAAGAGATCAATCTTAAACAAAACGAAAATCTCTTTGTTACGCCAGCCGTTGACGAGATTGAAATCAATCATTCTTGGTGGGGTGACAAAGGCATGCGTTTGGTAGGAGATTTCAAACCCGAAACCACCTATACCATAACGCTTAAAGCTGGCACTGAATCGTCTAAAGGAGAAAAACTTCTCAAAGATGTCAGTTTTACCGTTACGACCCCCGCACAAAAGCCAGAGCTCTCAATTATGGCTTGGCGTGGACAAATGGCGCTTACGCCAGAGACCTCAATTGCTTATGCTTTTACGGCATGCAAAGAAATTGAAGTTAAAGTTTGGAGAGCCTTTAACAACAATCTCATCACCTATGGACAATCTACATGGAGGGATAATCTTCTTGAACCTTGTGGAAGTCAAACATTTAAAGTACCCTATGACAAGGTCAATGAGCAGCATGCACTTTTGCCGATTTATGAGCTTGTGAATGGGAAACCTGGAATATATCGTTTTCGACTTTCCACAGAGACCTGTAGCGATGAGTGTTACATTCTTCTCTCCAATATTGGTGCAAGTTATGTTTACGACCATCGTTTAACCCCGATTGTCGCCTTACAAAATCTTATTGATGGCACTCCCATCGCAAATGCTCGCGTTTCCCTCTACGATTATAAAAATCAATGTATCGCAACTGGGACCTCAGACGCACAAGGCTTTGCAATTACAGCCCCTACCCCTGCTGTGGCATCACGTACATCAGAAATAATTCCAATGCGTATGATTATTATCGCAGGGGATGACACAACCATTATTGAATGTGAAAATACAACGCGTCATCAAGCTTATCTTCCAAATTATAACGAAATGGCATCATTTCCCACCTATTTGTGGCCAGATAGAGATGCGCTTCATCCTGGAGAAAATGTACAGATTTATGGTTTGATTCGTACTGCAACCTTAAAGGCTGCAAAAGATAT
>JAUNQZ010000126.1 GCA_030535915.1 bacterium | reverse complement strand
TATGCCTAGTCTTGTGAGCATCTGCATAATCAAGTAACATCCCCATAAGATTTTTAGAGAGAAGGGTCGCTTGATTCGTCCAAGGAAGCACCCAACTATCAACACAAAAGAAATCTGGCTCTATGACTTCTATGTAGTTAGGGAAGAGTTTATCTGGATGTTGCTCAATGTAAGGGCTTCGGCCACACCAACGAATGGCTTTACCTGGACGACAAAAACGCCGAAGTGCTTTAAGCCAATTTGGAGCAGTTGAAAGCCGTTCTGTATGACGCCACCGAGAATCTTGGCAATGAACTGGCCAAAATCGCGAATACATGGAAGCAAAGCGATTTTGTTCTCCAGGATTAAAACGATTTCGAAGACGAACTAAGTCAACTTTTTTCTGAACCAAAAGTCGTAGCGATTGCTTTAATTGAGCTTCAAGTACTTCATTCGACACACAAACAGGAATATCATTTTCTAGGATAAGAATATAATCCGTTTTTAATGTTTCCCATGCCCAACGAAAACCGCCTTGAATACCTAAATTATCTTCTCGAGTAACATAACGAACACCACATCGTTTTGCCATCGCAACATCATCGTCTGTTGCACATTGAAAACAAACTACAACATCATCAAAGAATTGATAAAGTCCATGAGATTGATGATTTCGAATAGAGGCCTCTGTTGTTATCGGTGCATTATATGCCAAAATCGCCAAGCCAACAGTTTTTCCATATGGCTTCCCGATAAGAGGATTTTTATTGCTTACAATTGTAGTCTCTTTAAACATGTCAACCAATGTCATGACTTGGATTCTTTCTCAAACGTGTAATTATCGTTCGTTCCTCTCAAACAAATGTACACGTGGATAATTGTTCTCGTCTCATATCTACTTAAAGAATATCAAAAATGTCCTTGAAAAGCAAATCTCATCCTGAATCTTGCACAATGGTATTGCGCAGGTAAGGAAAGACGAGAATCTAAAAAAGAGCCCGAAAAGGAAAGGAAGAAGTGCCGATCTACGCCCCCGGGCGGCGCGAAAAGAAAAATGTCTGCGGATTCGTTAGATGGCAAGTGATAAAGATGGTAGGTGATAAAATAACGAGGGTTGACATAATAAATAAATGCTATCACCAAATGCTAGCTAATCAGCATTGCAATTTAGTGTAACATTCGTTTGTTCCAAAATAAATGGGGTGTTTAAACGAAGGCATTGTATGTAGGGGGCAAATGCACCGATTCTTACTTTAAATATCAACGATAATATATCTCAATATCAGCGATATTCATTTTAAATATCGGCGATAATCGATTTGAATATCGGCGGTTTTCAAATCGAATATCGGCGATATTTGATTTCATTATCGACGATATTTGACGAAGAAATCATTTGTTAGAAGTTTTAAAACTTTTTATTCTCTTCTATTTTTAAGAGATTGTTATTCCTAAGAGATAATATAGCGAGATAATGTAGCGTAGAGGGGAGATGGTGTAGCGTGGCGGAAGGATTGTGTAGCTTGGCGGAGTCGTCGTGCAAATATTTATGCTTCAAAATCATGCATGTTAAACGACTTGTACTAAAATATCTCTACTAAAACATCTCTCAGTCAAATCTTGTACTAAGATGTCTCTGCTAAGATATTTCTCATTCAAGTTAGGTGGGTTAAATGATTTTATTGTTGGGGAATGTTTGAGAAGAAGAGAATGTTAAGGCGTGGGGATGGGATAAACTTTTGCGGAGGGGTGATGGATTCTTTTGCACTTTGTGGAATTTTTTGATAGAATGAGGTTCAACTTCAATAAAGGATTTATTGTAATGAAATATTTTCTTGGCTTTGTTTTTGCTTGTTTTGCAATGGTTTCGCTTATGGCGCAGGATGCGCTTGATGCATTGGTTGCTCCGATGCAGGAGGAGGAGCCATATCAGGTAATTATTGAGGATGATGTGGAAGCTTCGGCAGCAGAGGACTCTGCAGATGTTGAGCTTAGTGAGACATCTATTAATCAAGATGATAAGGATGCTTTTGATATAGTTGAGGCGGGTCCTGAGGAAACAACTGAAGTGGCGGAAGAAACAGTTGCGGAGGATGCAGAGGCAACAACTTCAGAAGCAGCATCTGTGGTCGAAGATAAAGTTGTAACGACAACGCCTAAGGTAACTCCAATTGTTATTTTTGACGATGTGGATGAAGGTCCGGATCCAGAGCCGAATTGTGGGCATTCGTTGCGTCCTCCGCGTGGGTTTGATCAAGAAGTGTTGATGTTGCAAATTTTCTTGGATCGTCATAATTTCTCGTGTGGTGTGATTGATGGTGTTTGGGGGAAGGGTTCGCGTGAGGCGATGCGTGCTTGGCAAGCGACGAATGGTCGTCGTCGGACGCAGTGGATTGATCCTACGCTTTATGGGGAGTTGGCAACGATGTTTGAGGCGATTCTTTCGTACACGGTGACGGAAGAAGATATTGCGCTTGTTACGGGGCCTTCGCCAGCGACATGGGCGGAGCGTTCAAAGCTTCCATTAATGGGTTATGAATCCATTGCGGCATGTCTTGCAGAGAAGTTTCATACCTCTGAACGCACATTGCACTATCTTAATCCTGGCATTATGAATTGGGCAACGGATGTGAAGCTTGGAACGACGCTTCGTGTGCCGAATGTGCGTCAAGCAGCGTTGACACCTGTGACGCGTGTGGTGATTGTACTTGATGATTGTCTCCTTTTAGGGTTTGATGCAGAGGGTTTAATGCGGTTGCGTTTCCCTTGTTCAATTGCTCGCCGCCGTGCACATTTGCCTGAAGCGGGGAATGTCACTATTAAGAATATGGCGCCTGCTCCTAATTATACTTATGATCCTGCAAATTATGGTCAAGATCCAAGTGTGGGTAAGATGATTATTCCTCCGGGGCCTCGTAATCCTGTGGGTAGCCGTTGGATTGGGTTGAGTTTGCCGGGATATGGCATCCATGGTACGCCTAAGCCCAATACAATTGGTCGTCCGGAATCGCGGGGCTGTTTCCGTTTGGCAAACTGGAATGCCGAGAAGCTCTTTGAACTTGTGAAACCAGGCGTTCAGGTTGAGATTGTGCAATCGCTTCGAGATGTTGCTAATCAACGCAAGACCGTTGAAATGCCAGTTGAAGCAGAGACGGTTATTGACGCATCTGAACGCCCGAATGAGTAACCACAGATGCGGAAATTACTTTTTTCATTCTTTGTCTTGCTCCTTCCTTTTACTCTCGTTTCGGCAGTGGCAGAAAGTCAGTTGTCGCGCGAGACGAAGACTGTTTTAAAAGGTGGTACGCCCTATAAAATTACGCTTAGTGGCACCTATGTTATAACAACCGAGAAACAGCGTATCTCTTCACGCATTTACATTCCAAACAATCTCACTGTCACTCTTATTTTAGAAGATTGCAAAATCGCTCCGGACAATTCGCTTGTTGGCGGTTCAAATATTCATTATGGAGCTCCCATTGTTATTGGGGGGGACAATTGTTCTTTGACCCTACAATTTAGGGGGGACAATGAACTTGGATGTGCAAGTAATTTTTCAACGACTTGCTTTGCGAGTGCGATAACGTTGCTACCCAAAACGAGCAACCGTACAATTTCTGTTGTCATCGAAGAAGCTACAGATGCTCCAGCGGGGTCATCGCTTTCGCTCTATGGACGAAATGTAGGTAATACTGTAGCGTATGGGCCGATTTATTTACCGACCTCGTATACACTCAATAAGACGACATACTCCGTTGACGCAAGTGTAACGCTTCAGAGCGGAAAGATTCATCTCTATACAACGGATCTCCTTGGCGAACCCTACCTTTCGCCTGCAATTACAGCAACGAAGGTTTCTTTGACTGGTG
>JAUNQZ010000125.1 GCA_030535915.1 bacterium | reverse complement strand
GGTTAAAATCAACGATGCCATTGAAGCTGATGAAACATTCCGTTTGCTTATGGGCGAAGATGTTGAACCTCGTCGTAACTTCATTGAAACCAATGCGCTTAATGTTAAGAATCTTGATTTCTAACGAAGTTAACAAAACACTTGACTTTAATAATAAAAAGAGTTACACTACAAACATAATTTGAGGAGTCAATTATGCCGAATATCACAATTTTAAATGGTGAAGAACAAGGAAAAACCTACGAATGGACATCCGATTCTATTCGTATTGGTCGTAATAGTGCAAATGATTTTGTTATTACTAACGCATCCGTCTCTGGCGAACATTGCATCATTGAAGCATGCGAAAGTGGTTGGCGTGTAAAAGATTTAGACTCCACCAATGGTTCAAGCATCAATAGCCAACGCATTACAATGTCAAACATTTATCGCAATGATGTTTTGGCAGTGGGAGATATTTCTTTAGCGTTTCGCGGCGATGATGTTCCTGAAGCGGATCCTAGTACAGTTGAAAGTGTTGATTCGATTCCTCGCACAACAATTGTAATGCGCCCAACGATAAAGAGTTCAAAGCCCGTTGAAGGTTTCTCTAAAAAATCTGAAACGAAAAAAACGCTTAATATGTTGATTACACTCGCTATTATTGCGATTTTTGGTCTTGCTGGATATCTCGTCTATATAATGTTTTTAAAGTAACATTTGTCGAGGATATCATCAAAACGCAATGACGAAGCCTTGAGCCATCGCCATTGCGTTTTTTAAATCCACTAAAGCCCATTACCATGCGTTTTTTTCTGCACAAAAAATCAACCACCAACCATTGTAATACCCGTCTACGAGGATTTACATTGATTGAGCTCCTTATTGTTGTTGCAATTGCAGGTGTACTCCTCTCTGTTATTGTGATTAATATGGGCTCAGCAACATCAATATCCGTCTCAATGGCAACGCAAGATTCGCTCCGTATCGTTCGTTATGCACGCAATATGGCGCTCCAAACGCAACAACCCATCAATATTCTTTTTACCCATGGACGAATTGAAATCATCCCAACCGAATTAAAAAATATTACGACATCTACGACAACTAATATAGACGAAACAGTAACGCAAAACGAAACATTTAAAAGCGATGAAACCAAATCCACTTCTTTTTTAGATCCGAACCGACTTGACGGAAAAGGATTTGATGAAATCGCTCTTGTTAAATATTATCAAAATGTAAACTTTAAATTTCTCTCCTATGACGACAATTTAAATTCATTTCAGCGAAATGGAAAAAAGGAACACAATACTTTTGAGCGACGTATTGATTTAGATGCTACACCCAATACGGTTGATGAAGAAGGCAACACGTCTTTTACGCTAACAATCCGTGCGAATGGTACAATGCGCCCCTGCACATTTCAAGTTTATGCATGCGATGAAGAAGGAGAAAGCGACCATACAGGTGGTAATACCGTTAGCTTTGACTTCCTTTGTACAGGTAAAATCGCAGACGATGAATAATTTTTTATGAGTAAAAAAGTCTATCCACAACGACTTGCCAAAAGTGTTCGAGGAGGATTACGCCCCCAAGGTGCGAATCGTGATGCATGGTGGCGAAAACGCTGGCTTACATGGCTTGAAAGCCTTCATCTAGGCGCTCGACTCGGTCGCGGAAGAAGTTACGCACAACTTGGTCAAATAAAACAACTTTCAATCTCTCCTGGAAAAATTGATGCCGTTATTCAAGGTGCTTCCGACACACCTTATACAATTAACATCAAAATGGAGACACTTCCAGAAGAAATCATCCTTCCGCTCCTTCAAAAAGAACCTTTTTTAACGGCACAACTTTATGCACATGCGCTTCCCTTCCGATTTGAAGAGCGACTTGGGCAAGAAAATTTAAGCCTATTTCCTCACAAGCGCAATGATCTCTCCTATCATTGCACTTGTAAAGATTGGGCTCGTCCTTGTAAACATATTGCTGCTGCACTTTGCCTTTTTGCGGATGCCGCCGCAGCAGACCCACATCTTTTACTCCGTTTTAGAGGGTTAATTCTTCCAGATATTTCACCTGTGCTTATCCCTAAAGAACTCTCACCGAATGAAATCCTTTCGCTTCGTCCCATTTCCGATGGCGCAATGATTATTAAACGCCTTGGTTCTCTTCCCTATTGGCGAGGAAGTGAAGACTTAAAGAAAAATCTCACCTCCGCCTATCAACGCGCACATCAAAAAGCACTCTCAGCACTTCAATCCTTTGCCGATCTTCGTCTGCCAGAAGATCATCCGACCCTTTAAAAGAAGCCTTTTGTCACTGTTGTGTACTTTTGTACACAAACTTTTAAAATAAGATTTTCAATTTGATTTACATACCTTCCGGATGGTATAATAAAGCCATCAAGACAGGAAACTGTCAAATCTAAATGAAAGGAGACTATCATGAAAAACAAAATCCTTATTGTCCTTCTTGCTACACTTATTTGCTTCGCGCCTCAATTACAAGCGAAGAGCTCTTTAGGCAAATATGTAGCAATCGCAGCGGGTGCTGCGCTCGTCGGAGCTGTTATTGCCGATCAATGCGATAATGATATCGTCGTAACACATCATTATTGCTTTGTCTGCGGTTCGCGTCTCGCAAGTCATGAAGTTGGCTATTGGGGCTGCCGTGGTAATTACATTTATCCGACCTACTGCCCGCACAATGTTATTGTTCAACCCGTCGCACGACCGGTGGTTCGTCCCATTGTGATTAATACACATCGTCCGAAACGCGAGGTTATTATTAAATACAAAGAACCGAAAAAACATCACGCCAAACCGAATCGTCCGAAACCTAAAAAAGATGGGAAACGAAATGGAAAGCGTCGATAACATGAACAAATCAAATAGAAACGCATCTCATAAAGAGGTGCGTTTCTATTTATGTGTCATACTTTAAATTAAACTTTTGCTTGACATGAGTAATATTTTATTTAAACAATTTTAAAATATTAACTTCAAAGATTTAAAGGATTAAATATCATTTCTTCTAAAAGATTTTAAAGTATACATCATTTAAACAACTATTTTTTAATTATGAGACTTTTTTAACTTATGTTATAATAAAAGTGTTGATTGATTTGAAAGGCGATTCAATGAAACAGCGATTCTCATTTTTTCTCGCGATAGCGCTCCTTCTTCTTTCTGCGACAGACTTACACGCAGGAAGAACGCGTCGCGTATCCTTTAAACGAGCATCTGTAGGTGCAGGGATGTCAATGTCGGGAGGAAGTTTCAACGTCGGCGTTGATATGGCAACTCCCTCTGAATTTGGAGACGCGCTACCACTCTATCGCATTCCTTGTGCAAAATGTGGCGGAATTCTTCCTTTTGGCAAAATGCGAAAAGGGCATTCCAAAAAACATGGTTATTTTATTCGCTGTCAACGCTGTGGTCATCACGACTATTATCGCACACCAAAAACTAGCGCCAAGCCACCACCCAAACAAAAACTCAAAAAAGCAGATCAGCCTCAAAAATTAAATTCAACCCCAAAGAAAAAACAACATAAAGCCTTCCCCTCTTTTGAAGATAAACGCACCTTGCGTTAAAACATTTTAGCGAATCAATTTTTTCAAAAAACATTTTTAAAACTTCGACCAAATAAAAAGAGGTACCATTCTTTGGTACCTCTTTTTATCGAGTGTTTACTTTAAAGAATAACGCGCTTAGAAAGTCACTTCAAAAAGAATCGTTGCAAAGGGAGGCAATGTCCACTCAACGGTCTTTGAGGTATCCTTCGGCCATGTCGGCACAAATGCATCATTAGATCCTTCGTTTTCATACTCTGCGGAAGAGTTGAAAATAACCACCGGATCAAATTCCTTAGCGGTTTCCGCCTCTGGCATTTCAAGCACTTTATCAAGACAAAGGCTATACGCTTGATGTTTATCCGTTG
>JAUNQZ010000124.1 GCA_030535915.1 bacterium | reverse complement strand
TTGACCGAAACGGCGAGCTAACGCTCTTGTTTCCCTCTGGATTTCGACGGTCCACTGTCCTACGGAGTCGTTTCACGCTGTTACGGAGATTGTGGTGTCAACTCCGCGGTGCTCCGTCTCTTGTGGAGTCTTAGATAAATAATGGGTTACTGCTCTGAGTACCGCTCAGGTCGCGAGACCAAGCCGCGCGCTCAATCGCCGCTGGGGCTCTTTAACGCCAAAGGCGTTCTATCAATCCATGAGAATAGCCTTGCAGATGCGGAGTCGTTGAGGGATGCGGGAGACCTCATACGCACGCATCAGCAAGGCTAACCCCTCAATCATTCGAGAGCCTTTCCTTCCCTTTGGGGACGTCGCGTCAGCGACATCCCCTTGGCGAGCTTAGCGTTATCCCCGCGAAACCTGCGAGAACTACTAACCCATACGTGCAGCGCACGGAGGTAGATTATAGACCACAAATTTCATGGTTTAATGTCATTCTTATACCACATCTTCGCTGCACGTGTATCGGAACGATTAAAGATGCGATGTAAATCCGTGGGCGAAGCCCCTAGCGGACGGAATTATCATCGCATCTCTTTTGCGTCCTAGCGGTTAACTACAAAATCAATTCCTCCTTCCTTATTCCTAATTCCCAAGGGGGGGGGTGGGGTGTATACGCTATTAACCACTTTTTTGGAACTTGACATTTTCTTTGAAAAGGGGTATAATTCGTATGACACTTGGACTAGGTGTTTTCGATTTTTGTTTATAAACTAATAATAAGGGAGATTCGTTATGAAACGATCACTTAAAAGAATAGCCCTCGCGCTACTGGCCATTGTCACGCCATGCCTCGCCTGGGCAGCAGAACCTTGGGCCGCCTGGACCGACTTTACTGGTTTGACAGGTTCAAAGGCCCCAGACATATCCTCAACGCAAAATTCGATTAATGGTGGCAACTTTACCTTTAATCTCGGTAGCGGTGTTGTTCAGGCAGATGGTTCCATCGTTACGACCGGAGGCTCCGGAACAGAGGCTCCGTATATTGATTTTAATCGCGAAATTAATGTTGGGTACAACAATAATCCGATTACGGTTGTTATGACTGTTGAAATGCCGAGTGCGTTGCCGGCGGATGTCGTGAAGCCTTTGTTTTTTATTGGCTCTAATAATCCAAGCGGCCTTGGTCTTACCCTGAAAGCGCTTGATGAAACGAATGGTGTGACTTTCGGAGGAGCATGGCAGCAGGAGGGCTCCACATGGAATACGAATAACGCAGAGTTAGGTTTTACGGCTGATGCTGTTAAACCAAGTCAAGTTGTCACGCTTAGTTCTTCCACTTCTTCCGGCGGCTTGCCGTTGAAGGTTATGGTGGATGGTGCAATGACTTCCGCCGGGTCAATCTCCGGCCTTACCGGTGGCAGTTATAATGCAACGCGAATCACCCTTGGCAACTTCCACAATACGGGTGCCAATACAATCACGTATCGCATTGTGAATATTGCAGTTTTTGCCGGTACGAGCGTTTCCGACGCAGATGTGACGCTTGTCGCTACCAAGCCAACGGTATACGCCCGTACACTTGAATCACCGGAAGAAACTTGGAGTGCGGCCGACCAGTGGGATGGCGGTTCTGCCCCCGAAGGGTCGCCTGTTGCTGCTAATTTGAACGTTACCGCAGAGAATGGTTCAACCCTTAATCTTGATGCCGCTGTTACGTTGTTTGCGCTTGAAGTCTCGGGAAGCGAAAAGCTTACCATGACCGGAAGTGGATTAAACACGCTCAAGACGACTATTAATACAGATACCGATGTCTCTGGCATTACTGCAGACCTTGGTGCTGTAACAATTGCAGAAGGTGCGACTTTGTATGTAGGTTTGAATACAAAATGGACTTCTGTCAGCGGCGCTGGTACAATTAAGATTGAAGATGCCGTTATTAGCTTAAACATTGCTAAAAATTTTAGTGGTGGTGTTACGAATGCAACCTCTTCTGATACACAGATTGCAGGTTTGGCGCCTGTACCGGGAGCTGCATGGGTGAACCTTTCCGCTGCAGGCGGTAACAGTGCGCTCTCTGCTACTGAAACCTCTGCAGTTTATTGGAACGGCTCTGCTGCAGCAAATCTTTCGGACGCGAATGTCTCCGACCCGTACACGGTGACCTATTCTGCGAATAACACTTATCAATGGGGATCTCCAAGTGATCAATTCCTGACAGTTTATCTGGATGACGGCGGAGCCCATGCTCAGATTGGCGTGCAGAAGATTCCCTTCTCAAAGTACAGCGTAATTGTTTACTGCGCCACAGATCAGGCAAGCCGAAAGTTTTCCCCTGTCACGGTGAACGGTACAATGTACACCGTTGATGAAACAGGCGGGACAAAGACAACGACTGCAGCCACCGATACTTTTGGTGCGTGTTACGGTTTAACGGCACAATATGCAAATACAACAGCAGGTAATGCGATTAAGATTGATAACCTCTCTGGTCCGCTAACAATTGTCGGTGGCGGAAATGCGAACAATGCCCGCGGTGGTATTGCTGCGATTCAGATTGTGAATACGGGTGACATTGTCAAGTATGCAACCGTAGCCAAGACGCTTACGGAAGATGCAACCTACAGCGCATTGATCGATACTGCAGAGGATGTCGAAACTGTTACTGCCGATATTACCATTGCCGATGGTAAGACCCTGACGATTGACAAGGTACCCGCGGTCGGTGAGCTTACGGTGAAGACGCAGAGTGCCTCTGATGTTGTGACTGTGAAAATTGATCTCGCGGACCCCGTTCAGATTCGTGAGGTTCTCGATTTGCTTGATACCGACAGTTCTTCCGGTCTCGTGAAGATGACGCTGGCTACCTATACCGGCAAAGCTGCCTGGATGGCCTATGAGTTCAACGGCAACTATACCAACTCCGGCTCTGAAGGTCCCGCCCTCTCTTGGGACGGCGGCGGTGCATTTGGTAATGGTACTGGAAACTATACGCCTGAGATGATGACCGCAGCCCATACCGATGCGGATGGAAACGGGAACAGCGCGCTTCGTCTTCCCGCCCGTCCTTGGCGTAATGTGAGCTCCGGTTATCCTGCGGCATTTACGGCTGTGATGTATGCAAAGGCCGGCACCACGGCCAACGGCGTGTTGGTCTCCTTCGGTTCTGCCACGGGCGGTCAAAAGAATACGGTGACCTTGGCGACCGGTGCAAATCCGGATAAGGATGAGATGCGTTTGGTTCAGTGCGGCGACCTTCAGAGTGTTGCTACGGACCTCGTGCAGAATCTCGCTGTGCCGAATTCGCAGAAGTCTAACCACCTCTATGCCTTTGCAATGTATACTCAGAATGGTAAGACGCGTGCAGAGGTTTATGTGGATGGTGAATTATTGACCACCTATACCTTTGACTCCGTGATTACTCTCGGCACCGGTCTCCAGGTCGGTTCAATTCACGGCGGTGCTGGCGTCTCTGGGTTGCAAGCTCTTGCTTTCGAGAAGGATGAGAGCGGCAATCTTACCAGCTATGACCCTGCCACGATGGACTTCATCCGTGTCTACGACTGCCTCCTTTCAGAAGAGATGCTTCAGACGATGGCGGAGGCATATCCTTACACGTCTCCTTCCGGTGAAGCCCGCCGTACGCTTGAGGGCTCCGATGCCAATTGGGTGGAAGCCGAAGGCTCCACGGTTTGGTCGCAGGCCACGTTGAATGCTGATGGAACTTCCGCAATTGCTGAACAAAATGCTCCGAATGCAGGTACAAACATTGTACTTACTGCTACGGAAGCAACGAGTTTGACCATCAACCTCCCTGAAGGTACAACGGCTTATGAAACACTCACCATCAATGGTGATGTGACACTCGTTGCTGGAGAAGGAACGGAAGTTCTCTCTGTTTCTGGTCGTACCACGATTAACGGAAATGTCACGATGCCTTACAATCTTG
>JAUNQZ010000123.1 GCA_030535915.1 bacterium | reverse complement strand
CCATTCACGAAAAGCAACATTCCAATTTGAAGGGGTATTACTATCAGACTTTTTAATTTCATCATTGAAATCAGAAATACGGTCTTTGGCTTGATTTGATATAATCGTTGCCTTACCTACAAGATTGGCTGCGAGACCAAATGTTGCCGAAGTATCATTTTTCTTAACGCCGCATAAATTACATGAATCATCTTCCAAGATTACTTCAAATGCGGTACTTTCTGTTTGAGCGGCTTCAGGATAATAACCAAACTTCGCCTTATACATTTCAACAAGGTTGGCCATGCCCTGAATCACTTTTTGTGTTTTTGCTTCTGCAGCTTCATCTTCACCTGTACGGAAAAGCGCAAAAGTAGCAGCAGAAAGAATGCCGATAATCACAATGATGATGAGTAATTCCATCAAAGTGAAACCCGCACGTAGAATAGTTGTTTTTGGCGTTGACATGAATGTCCTCCAATGGCGATAAAATAGTTACTGTTGTTGACCGATGGTGCCGATAATCGAAATCAGCGGCATGAACATTGCAATAACAATACCACCAACAATAACAGCTAAGAAAATAATCATGATTGGTTCAATAACCGAAGTCATTGCTTCAACAGCGCTATCAACTTCATCATCGTAGGTGTTGGCAATACGGATAAGCATCTCCGGTAAAGCACCAGTTTCTTCACCGACTTCAACCATTGAGACCACCATTGCAGGGAAAACACCCGAAGCTCCCATCGGAGCGGTCATGCCTTCACCTTCCTTAACGCTATCATGGATTGATTGAACTGCATTTGCAATAACTTTATTATCTGTTGTATCTTTAACAATCGCTAATGCTTGCAACACGGGAACACCCGAAGAAAGCAATGTACCTAATGTACGCGTTAAACGCGCAACAGATGTTTTTTGGACGAGCTGGCCAAAGCCTGGCAATTTTAACGAGATACGATCCTTAAGGAAGGAGCCCTTGGGTGTCTTAACAAAAGCCTTGAGAAGAACCCAACCAATGGCAATGCCGCCAAATAAAATATACCAATTGGCTTGTACCCATTCAGATGCTGCGATTACGAAAGCTGTAATTGCGGGCATACCTTCGCCATCCATCAAATCATCGAAAATTTGTTGGAACTTTGGAATAACTTTGAGCAACAAGAAGACCACAATACCTAAAGCCGCCACGAGCACAACCACAGGGTAGGTCATTGCACTCTTGACTTTATTCTTAATCTTTTCGCCTTTTTCCATGAATTCAGCCAAACGATTAAGAACCGTTTCAAGCACACCACCAGCTTCACCAGCCTTCACCATGTTCACATAAAGATGGTTAAACAATTTGGGGTGTCCGGCTAACGATTCGGAGAACGTATTACCGGTTTCAACGGTTTCGAGCATATCACCAAGGGCGTCCTTTAAGGTGTCATTGGTACTTTGACGATGTAAAACACGCAAGCCACGGGCGAGAGGCAAACCCGCATCAACCAATGTTGCCAACTGACGCGTCAATACCATCAAGTCTTTTGTCTTGACTTTTTGTTTAAAGAAAGACTTACGGCGTTTTTTCTTTTTCGGTGCAGCAGCTGGTGCTGGAGCTGCTGCGGCTGCACTTCCTGCGTCTTCTTTCACCATGCCGATGGCCTTTGGCGTTAACTTCATTGACCTAATCTTGGCAATAGCGGCAGCTTGGTTTTCTGCTTCTACCGTACTTAAAACTTCTTTGCCTTGCGAATCGACTGCTTTAAACCGGAACGTGGCCATTGTTATTGTCCTTTTATAATAAACGGGAAAAACCCAATTCAATCGTCTCCTTTAGTATACCGAAAAATCACCTCTTTGTGCAAGTAAAAAAGAGAAAGAAATTAATATCTTTCCAAAATGTGAACATTCCAAAATATGAATATTGAAGTTCTTTTTAAATACTTAGGAGCCTATCGCACGAAAGATTCGTGGAGCAAAAATCGGTCTAAAAGGCCTAAAAACTTTCGCTTTTTCAGTCATTTACTCCGGCAAACTCCTCCAAAAGCGTCATTTTTAACCCTTTATCCTCGGTTTTGGTCTCCACCGTAACTTCGTGGACATGAGAAGAATAATCGTTGAAAAATTAGATTTGTGGTAATCAATAAATTAACACATTTAAATTATTCAAAGATGAGGATGCAAAATGTTGAATACACATTTAAAAAAGTGAAAAAAAATATTTTCATATCCCCCCAAAAATGATATAATACGCCCATCTTTTTTCTAATAAAAGGAGTAACCCATGCAACAAGACATGATTGTCGTCATCGATTTGGGCAGTGAAGAGAACTCACTTGTCGCTCGCGACATCCGCGCCCTCGGTGTTTATTCTGAAATTCATCCGCATGATTTGACCGCAGACCAACTCGCAGCATTGCCGAACGTCCGCGGTTTTGTTTTAAATGGTGGCCCTAACCACATTGTTGATGGCGAAAAGATTGACATTTCTGAAGCTATCGCAACTGCAGGTTTGCCTTGCTTGACCATTGAACATACGGGTAAACTCCCTTGTGATGTTGAAAAACTTCCCACGGACGAAGCAACGCGTCGCCAAATTCTTTCTGATTTCGTGCTTGGCACTTGTAAGGCCGCTCAAAATTGGAATATGGAAAATTTCATTAATGACCAGGTTGAGCTCATTCGTCGTCAAGTTGGCGATCGCAAGGTGCTCCTTGCGCTCTCGGGTGGTGTTGACAGCTCTGTTGTTGCAGCGCTTCTCATTAAGGCGATTGGCAAACAGTTAACCTGTGTCCACGTGAACCATGGTCTTCTCCGTAAGGGTGAACCTGAACAAGTCGTCAATGTCTTCGGTAAAGAACTCGGTGCTAACCTTGTTTACGTGGATGCAACGGATCGTTTCCTTGATAAGCTTGCAGATGTTGAAGATCCTGAACAGAAGCGTAAAATCATTGGCGCTGAATTTATTCGTGTCTTTGAAGAAGAAGCGCGTAAGCTTGATGGTATTGACTTCCTTGCTCAAGGTACGATTTATCCTGATATTGTTGAATCTGGCACGAAGACCGCTAAAGTTGTCAAGTCTCACCACAATGTCGGCGGTCTCCCTGACGATTTAAAGTTTGAGCTCGTTGAACCCCTCAAGATGCTCTTCAAGGATGAAGTTCGTGCGTGCGGTTCTGCACTCGGTCTTCCTGACAATATGGTTTATCGTCAACCCTTCCCGGGGCCAGGTCTCGGTGTTCGTTGCCTTGGTGCGATTACGCGTGATCGTCTTGAAGCACTTCGTGAATCGGATGCAATCCTTCGTGAAGAGTTTGCAAAGGCAGGTCTCGCAGGTAAGGTGTGGCAATATTTCACCGTTGTTCCTGACATTCGTTCGGTCGGCGTTCGTAACAATGCACGTTCCTTTGAATGGCCTTGCATTATCCGTGCGGTGAACACTGTTGATGCAATGACAGCCTCGGTTGAACGCCTTGATTGGGCTTTGATGGAACACATCACCAACCGTATCACCAATGAAGTGAAGGGGATTAACCGCGTACTCGTGGATATCACTCCAAAACCAGTTGGTACAATTGAATGGGAATAAGTTTTCTTTTCTCCCATTAATTCTTAAAAAGCGCGCATTCTTGCGCGCTTTTTAAATACACCGAACGAAGATTGTATGTTACAAATTTTTAAACACTGGACATGTGGAGACATTCTTTCTCTTATCCTTGCGGTGATTCCAATTGGAATCATTGGAGGATGGATGGGAGATACATGCCTTAGTATTGCTTCGTCAATTGCAGGCATTCTCTATGTGTTTCTTTGTGCGAAGGGGAAATTAGCAGCTTATCTCTTTGGGATTGTAAATTGCTTTCTTTATGCGTATCTTTCGTATACGGTTGGACTTTATGGAGAGACACTCCTCAATCTTTGCTACTATGTTCCGCTACAATTTATTGGCTTCTTTACTTGGAGGAAGCAG
>JAUNQZ010000122.1 GCA_030535915.1 bacterium | reverse complement strand
TGCTGAAGATCCTGAAATCGAAGAGATTTAATCTGAAGAGCTCTATGAAGAAGAGCTTGAGGAAGAAGTCCTTGATGAAGACGATCTTGAAATTGATGACACCATCGTAAAAGATACAACGAGTGATGATCGTGTCGTTGATGATTCGACAGACATAGACGGCATCTCTGAAGAAGATCTTGAAGACGAGGATGTCTCTGATGTAATTGTCGATGAGGATGACGCATCCGACGATGGATCTTCTGAAGAGGCGCAAGATGATACAGAAGACATTTCTGGCGGCATCTTGCCTGAACCTGAAGAAATCGATTCTGAAAATCTTGATGAAAAGATCGAAGAAGAACGCGCTTACAATGAATTAGCCACACTTCTCCGCATGACGAACGAAGGTTACGATCGTTATGCAGAAGATTGCTACAACAAGGCCGTTGAAATGATGAAGCAAACACCCTCAAGTGTTGATGCTGAAAGTCATTACGATGTTGCAATTGGCTTATTCAAGGAAGCTGCCGCTACGATTCGTCATAGCGAAAAGGCTCCCGCGATGAAGGAAAAGTGCGAAGCGTATGAACGTGATGCCCTCTATTGTAAGGCACGTGCACTTTTCAAGAATACGCGTAATGCAGAAGCTAAGGCCATCGCAGAAGCACTTGAAAAGCAAGGCTACAAGAAAGCAACCGGCTTGATTGAAGCAATCAATGAAGAAGTGCAGAAGCCGAAGGAACTCGTTCCCGAAACAATTCTCCCCGAGTTTGCGAAGGATGAGCATAAGTTGGAGCGCATGGCTGTCGCAGAACGCCTCAAGCGTGCAACCATCTACTATCAGTTGTCTAAGTATGCGGAGGCAAATAACCAAATCGAACTCGTGCTCCGCGACGATCCTAACAACTTGGAAGCAATCACTCTTCGCAAGCGCTTAAATCTCCGTCATGCAGATCGTAATCGTGCACTCAAGATGTCGACGCGTGCTAAGATGATTAGCGATGTTGAAGCAAATTGGACCGCAACCAATGCGCTTGGTGTTGAATCGGAAGAATTTATCGTTCCTGAAGCAACGACAACCGCGAAGACGCCTGTGGATGAAAAGGGTGAACGTGACGCTGAAATTATCCGTAACAAGTTGGAAACAATTCGTTTGCCGGAATTCAGCATTGCGCCGCCGAGCACGATTGCAGACGCTGTGCCCCTCTTTGCTGAATTGGCAAAGCTCTATGACAAGCCGGATCTTCCTCCAGAAGAACGTGGTATCTCCTTCGTGTTGAACGCAACGTCAAAGAAGAAGGCCGCTCCTGTTGAAGAGGAAGAAGATGCTTGGGCATCCTCTGACGACTCGGGATCTGAAGGTGACTTAAAGACCTTGCCTCCGATTAACTTGACCTATGTGACGCTGAAGGATGCGCTCGATATGGTTTGCGAAGTCTCGGGCTTCAAGTATACCATTCGTGGCCGTACGATTCTCCTCGTCCCGCCGGGAACGGTCTCTAAGGATGAGTTCCAGACGCGTAAATATAACGTCATGCCTGATGCTATCCAGAAACTCGTGCAAGCCTCTAACGAAATGGCTGAAGGCACCGGTGGTGGCGGTGGTAATGATGACGGATGGGGTAGCGGAATGGACGCAAGTAGCGACTTCGGCGACTCTTTTGGTGGCGGAGCATCTCCAGATGTCTTGCGTCAAACATTCCAAAATCTCGGTGTGCCGTTTGCTGATGACGCGAAGGTGTTCTACCTCTCGACGGTTGGCAAGTTACATGTAACAAATACACCTGAAAATCTCGCACTCGTTGAGAATATTCTTGAGGAATACAATGTAACGCCCTTCCAAATCGAAGTTGAAGCTCGCTTTGTTGAAGTTAGCCAATCTGACTTGAATTCACTCGGCTTTGAATGGCGCTTGAATGGCGATATTCTTGGAACTGTTGGTGATGGTATTGACTGGGCTTCCTCGGCATTTGGTGGCGCAGGCAAGACCACTGCTGGTGGTAAGAATGGTCAAGGCGCTAAGGTCTTCCGTGGCTTTGGTCCAGATGGCACAGGCGCAAATAACATTGCCGTTCACGGTGGAGCGAATGCCTTCAATCAGGGAACACGCTTCCTCGGTGACTCTGGGCTTTATGCAAATCGTGTAAATCTCACTGGCGGAACGCTCCCCGTTGACGATACATTCCTCACATTCTCTGCCGTCTTTGGCGAACTTGATATGACGATGATTCTTCATATGCTCGCACAGCGTTCGGATACCGACATGTTGTCGAGCCCGAAGGTCCTCGCCAAGAATGAAGAAGACGCGCTTATTCGTGTCGTGACCGAATGGATCTATCCTACGGAATTCGAAATCCAAGAATTGGATAACGATAATAATAACAACTGGAACAACAACGACAACAATGGTGGTGGTGGCCAAATCGCTAACCAGCCGCCACCGGTGAAGTTCGCTGTTGAACCTTCTTCGTTCGAAAAGCAAGAAGTCGGTGTTAAACTCCAGGTGATGCCGCGCGTCCTTCCTGAAGGACAAATGATTGAGCTCGTGGTTCAGCCTTCTGTTGTTGAATACTTGGGCGATTTCGAATATGGTATGCAAATCCCGTATGTTAAGGGTGTCACGGAGAGCCTTCTCTCTGGTACAACCGAAAACGAAATCGGTTACTACCAAGTTTCGATGCCGCAGCCGAAGTTCCACTTCCGTGAAATTCAAACCAAGCTCTCCATCTACAATGGTGCAACAGTTGTGCTCGGTGGCTTGATTACGGAAACGCGCAAGTCCTTCGAAGATAAGGTTCCTTTCTTTGGCGACCTTCCTTTCATCGGATTCCTCTTCCGTTCTTCGGGTGAATATAGCGAAAAGCGTAACCTCTTGATCTTCATCTCTGCACGTCTTGTTGACCCCGCAGGTCGCCCCATCAAGATGGCAACGGATGGTCGCTTGGGCGCTCATAACGCAACTCCCGCTGCAACAACAATGGGTGCAATCGAAGAGTAAACGATCCAGTTTCTCTAAACAAAAAGAGCCGGCGATGTCCGGCTCTTTTTGTTTGTATTTTGGAATAAACAGTATGAGATTATACACGCTTTCAATGCGAGCAATCGGTATAATTCTTCTTGCTAAATCTTCTTCTAGGAGTCTGTCGCGCAAAGTTACGGTAAAGACCAAAAGTGAGGATAAATGTAGATGTTTATCCATCGACCGGGTCTTCTATAAACCCCTCTGTTAAAAAACACGTTTGAAGGAGCTTTCCGGGGTAAATGACTGAAAAAAAGAGAAGGTTTTAAGGCTTTTAGATCGAATTTTGATCCAATAATCTTTCGTATGACAGACTCCTAGGTAAATGGCGATCGCTTTGGCGGTTCACGTTTATTGGGTAGGCGCTCTAATTTAAATCTATAAAAAAGGGATTTGAAAGGGTTTTGACAATTGGAGGTTTATGAATTCTGCTACGGATTCATACCTTTTATAAACTAAATAGGCGTGTTGCGTTGAAAGATATTTATAGAATGTAATCTAAATTATAAAATAGTATAATGGAGATATAAATAGCAACGGGTTGTAGATGAAATAAATATATAACAAATGGATATCGAGAGAAAATTAATGTAGAGAAGTAAAACAACCAAGGATTGCTACTTTGTGCCTAAAATAGAAGTTTAATGCGTTAGCATTTTTTATTTCTCTTTTTATTTATGGGGAGTTAGATTATTTTTTAGATTTAAAATAAAAAACCCTCCCCGACAATGTCGGTGGAGGGGTGGGGTTGTGTGTCTGTGTAGGAGAATGTTACAAAACGCGACAATTATAGCAAATGTGAGGCTAAATGACAAGACCCTTTTTTCTGTTTTTCTTTTAACCATTGATTTAAAGGCGAGAAAGGGGCTCAATAAGTGTCTCAAGATGCATGGACCGAGAGCCTTTGAGCAACAACGTATCACCTTGTTTAAGCAGGAGAGGCAACTCTTCTTTTGCTTCTTCTGTTGTTTCAAAACAAACCGTTTGAGCGACTGGATAGCCAGCATCAATAGCCC
>JAUNQZ010000121.1 GCA_030535915.1 bacterium | reverse complement strand
GCCAATCGATACGAATGGGGTAATTGGCTTTAATCGCATGATAATTTTCATCGCATTTGGCAATCCTTTGGAAGCTCGCAGGTCGCGAATAATCACGACAACGTACCCCTGCGTGTTCATAAATGGAAATTGCTTCATCTCTAGAAAGGATGTCTTTACGAACCATCATGTGAAGGAGACGCTGTTGGCGTTTACGTGCCGCTTCAAAATGTCGGTCTAGTCGAAGCGCGTTAGGGCGTTGGGGGATGCCACAAAGGAGGGTCGTTTCTGCAAAGGTAAGATCTTTGGCTGAGGTGTTGAAATAGTAACGCGCCGCAGCTTCAATACCGGTTATTTTACCTCCGTAAGGCGTATGATTGAGGTAGGCTGTGAGGATTTCTTCTTTGGAGTGGAGGCGCTCCATCTTGCGAGCGCGTGCCGCTTGGAGAAATTTTCCCCAAAGGGAACGTTCTCGTCCAGTGGAGAGGGAGGCAACTTGCATACTAATTGTTGACGCTCCAGAAACAATAGAAGCAGATGTAATATTTTGCCAAAATGCACGAAGAACCGCAGTATAATCCACCCCATTATGTTTATAAAAATCAGCATCTTCAGCGATAAGCATTACTTGAATTGTATCTTTTGATACCTCATCAAGAGAGACGTCAAATCGCCATTGTGCATCATACCCTGAATGTGCATAAATTGGAACACCATGAATGTCTGTATAAATGCATGCCGGCTTTCGTGAGAGAAGCCTCGGTAGAGGGTCTTCAACACAGTAGGGAGCGATGATCCATGCCCCAAAAATAAAGAGAAAAAAAGCACTGATGGCTAAGGCTATGCGCCAAAGCCATCGGTGCTTTTCTCTAAACCTTTTGAGAATCATTGGATAATAAGTGTTTCGGTTGGGTCATCTCCGCCAATACAGTCAACATTGTACATATCTTCGACAATTGCTGC
Source organism: bacterium (assembly GCA_030535915.1). Lineage (GTDB taxonomy): Bacteria > Verrucomicrobiota > Kiritimatiellia > RFP12 > DVOR01 > Spyradenecus. Next base: position 3,088 of record JAUNQZ010000121.1, on the reverse strand, counting down.
TGGAATTGCAAAGGTACCCTTTGCAGTCGCACGGACGGGATAGATAACCGTTGTAGTCCCCTTGCTCGCGCTACCAAAGAAACGAAGTTCTGCGCCAAGATTTTCTTCGGCTTGAGGATGGAAGCGAATCGCTTCCATCGCCCAATTGGGAAGGTCAATGGCTTCACGCGAGGCGAGGTTGGCGTCTTCGTATTCCAACCCTCCGGGGAGACGATCGCGAATAACAAGATTGTTAAAATTCGTAGGAAGATCAATCGTAATGACCATAAAGGCGAGGTCGCCATGCTTCATTGTTGTGATTGGCTCTGCATCAAGGCTGAGAATGCGTTTAACAACACGGATGGGCGCATTATCTGGGATGGTTTTTGATGGAACAAGTGTACGGTAAAGTGTACCGTTTGGAAGGTTTTCACATGTTGCAAGCGCACGCGCGGCCCAAGCATTAGCTTGTGTCGTTGTCCAAGGTGTGGTGAGTAATGTCGAGAGTCGATTTTCAGCCTCTTCATCGGTACAAACACCTGCACGCATCGCAAAGGCAAGTGTCATGGCTTGTGCTGTAGCATCGTCCATGTAGCTATTGACAAGAGGTTGAGGACGAGGATTCTTCTTGAGGAAGGTTTTCATTTTGGGAGCGCCTTCATCTGCAAAACCATTGAAAACAAGCGTTGCTGCTGCAACAAAAGCCGCAGAGTCCTCATCGTTTGCGATTAATAAGTTACGCGCTGCATGTACGGCTTGTTGTTTTGCTCCTGCTTCACCAAGGAGAAATGCTGCATAAGCGGCTTCACCACGAAGCTTCGTTTCTGTATTGTTGGCTACAAGATTGAGGAAATCTAACACTTTTGGTAGGTTGTCAACCGGTAAGATGCCTGCGTTAGAGCCCTCAATCAAAACATGACTTGCAGAAAGAGAGGCCATCGTATGAACATTTACACCATTATCCCACAATGTAAAGTACCCAACGGTTGACATCCGTGGCATGAGTGTATTAAAAAGTGTTTTCACAAAAGCGCGTTCATCATCCCGTGTGCTTGATGCGTAGGGAAGCATACGAGCGGAGAGCTGTTCTGTGCAACGATAGGGATAGTTTGCAAGCCAATCAAGGGCGATGTTTTGTGCGGCTTCAAGCGTGGGCAACGTTTCTGCGCCTTCGGGAAGCGTTCCTCCATCATTTAAACGATGGATGGCTACAACATCATGGGTGGGAATTTCTTCTTGGAGTGTAACTTTGTGTGTGATAGAAGAAGTGAAATCTCCCATTTTTAATGTTGCGGTCGTTTCTCCAACAGGGAGCAAAAGTGTGTGATAAGCCGTTTCTCCAGAGGCGAGCTCTCCACGAAAGGTTTGATCTGCCATTGTGAGCGTATAGGCTTGTTTGGGTAAATCGTGATTGATGACACGCAAAGTGCATTCAGCTTGATCGCCTTCACAGCCATAACGAACGCCTGAAGCTGTTAAAGTCACAGGTTCTCGAACAATCAGTGTGGCATCGGTTGCGCCAACTTTTTCTTCATTGGCAACAATTGCCATAAAGCGTAAAGAACCCTTAAAATCAGGGAGTTCAACTGGGAGTGTCACGGTCCCAGAGGCATCAATTGTTTGTAAGGGAAGTGTTAAGACCGTTGTTTCTTTTGAGAGGTCAATCTTATCACGCATGAGACTACCTTCAAGTGAAACTTTTCCACCACCACCGATACGACCATCGGGGCCAATCTTTAATTGTGGTAAAAGTGTACTATAGATATCACCAAAGGTAAAGGTTTGACCTTTGCGCTGGAAGAGGATTGTATGTGGATTGGGAGTTTCGTAAGCTGTTACATTAAGAACCGCTTCATCAACTGCAAAGAGTGCGACTGTACCACGACAAGGCTTTCCTTCTTTATCGGATAGATTCAATTTAACAGGAATTGTTTCTTTAGGCTTGACGACTTTTGGAAGGTCTAATGCAACCTTGAGCGCTTTGTCGGAATGGTCAATTGTCAAGGGGGCAAGACCAAAGAAGCGACCATCTTTGCTAACATCCTTGGCAATTAAGGAAAAACCGGCATGCCAAATGCCATGCGTTGTTTCTGTTGGAATTGAAATAGGAACATTGACAGTCCCTTTCTTCACTTCCATGGCAACGCTTCGTTGAAGAACCGTGTCACCTGTCGTAATAATGAGACGCCCATCAACAGGTGCATTGAATGTTAACATTGCGACATCTCCCGCTTTGTAAGTGGGTTTGTCAGTTTTGAAAACGAGATTAGAGGGATTACCAAGTTGTTTGCCAAGTTCAGAAGTATCGTGCCAAAAGGTTATTGAAGTTGTTACTTCGCCTAACATCGCCGACAAGGTATAATGGCCAGGAGCAAGCTTTTCCAAAGAAAGACGAACAATAGCTTCGTTAATCGGGATGGATTGTTCATCGGGTAAAATAGATGTAATTGGAATATCGCGCTTAGAATTGACCCACGTATATCGCCAATCGTTATTTTCCTTAACGAGTTCATAGGTGGAAATATGTTCAGTTAAGAAAAATTCAGTAATAGATGTTGCATTTACGGTATTCTCTTCGGTGGCGAGTTGTTTAAACTCTAACATCTTTGTGTTTTCATCATACCGCATGCCGAGATAGACGGGGTAATAGCTCTTATCGACAAAGGTTGATGTTTTTACCGCACGAGCATTAGGCTCGCTAAAGGAAATGTTGGCTTCCACGCGGACGGGGGTGTCAAATGTTTTTAAAACATCGGGGTCTACACCATCAAGTGTAAAAGTTGCATCTTTAGAGTCCTTTTGAAAGGTGTCTGAATGAAGCTGTCGAAAATCTTCTTGTGTACCCACGCTCCATCCTTTCCAAGCATCGGGTAGGGGGGCTTCTTTCGCAGTGATTTGATAATAGCCAGAACCTTTTGTTACCGTCGACCCAAAGTAAGTCATTGTGGTGAGAGATAATGCCTCAATGTTATTATCAATAAAAGTAGCATTCAGTTTTACATGGTTAGGGGTAAAGTCTGAGACATAGAGGTTACAAGTATTTAGTGTTTCGTCACCAGCCTTTGCTACAACGGTATAGTATCCAGACTTAGCACCTTTTGGTATTGAG
>JAUNQZ010000027.1 GCA_030535915.1 bacterium | reverse complement strand
CAAGCTCGTCCGATAGACTCAATGCTCCTCGTTTCACTGCGGGCTTTCGCTATTCCCCGGCCGCTTGCGGCTGGGAGTGTTGACGGTCGCTAAAGCTCCCTGACTCGACAAGCTCGTCCGTTAGGCTCAATGCTCCTCGTTTCACTGCGGGCTTTCGCTAATCTGCGTATAACACAAACCCCTAAAAATATAACGGAGCGATAGCGACAGCCATATCCATCGATTACGCTCAACCGCCCCCTTCGGGACAAGAGAAAATAGCCTAAAGTATTTCCTAAAGGAGCGATGTAAGGCTGTGGGCGTCAGCCCCTAGCGTACAGCCTTATCATCGCTCCTCCTGGCGGTCCTAGCGTTTAAATCCGCATTCGAGCGCAGCGAGGTAAGCCACGCGGCGTGTGGGCGGGGTGACCCGCGAGAGCTGGGGGAAATGGGTGCTTTTGGGGGATGATTTTTTTGCTTTTTGAGGGTGGTTTTTGACTTGGTTTTGGGATGAAAATAGCGTCGATTTTGGGTGCTTTTTTGGGGGTGTTTTTGATTTTTTTAGGGGTATTTGTGAGGTGTTTTGTGTTGGATGATGGGGTGATTTTTGATGTTAAAAATGACGCAGGTGTGGAGGTTGGAGGTAGGGTGGAGGGTTTTTTGGAAGTGTAATTTGTACAAAAAAGGCTGAAAATGGGGTTAAAAAGTATCAATATACATATGTTTTAAAAAAAGATTGTGGACAAGCGGGATTGTTTGCTAAACTAATAGTGTGATATGAAATGTGCAAAAAATACTTGTTTGCTTTCCCTTACTGTACCCACGCGTGCGGGTACGGGCTCGCGAGGTATAGTATGTGAGGTTTGCACGGGATCCCTTTTTGACAAGAAAGCATTTTTGTAGATGGTCCTTTATGGGACAAGACAAAATCGGTTTTAAGCTAATGGAGCAAAACATATGAAGAAGACCTTCTTGAAATCATTATTGATTCTCTCTGCCATCGCCCCGGCCTTAGCCTGGTCAGAGTTGGCGTATTTTAATCGACTGGCGGGAGATCAAAGAATTGAGGCTGGGACATATGGAGACTTGACAATGCGGTTGCCGACATTGGCGACGACTTGTGCGACAAATACGCAACTTATGACGACCGCAGAGAAGGGTGAGATTGGTGGTGACTTCAGTGAAATCATCAAGATTGTTGGTGTGAATAATGACACCCAGACGCATACTTTTATGGGCTGGTTTAAGGTCGCGGACCTTTCAACATCGCGTTATCTTTGGTGGGGAATTGGCGGTGCTGGAACAGATGATCACTCTGGCTATGCTGTGCAGCAAACGGCGGAGGGTAAGCTCACGATTGGTAAGATTAAAGGCTCAAATTCGGCCCCTAATGGATGGGTAAATTCGTTGACAACGACGAATGCTGTTTTTCCTGCGAATACATGGGTCCATGTTGCGATTGCAATTACTTCGGATATTTCAAGTCGTGTAGCAACACCTGTGGTGTATATTAACGGCAAGTCCGTTGATATTGCAAGTGGGACTTTTGGTACGAATCTCAATGGCTCTGGAGGAGAGACAACTACATTTTACCTTGGCCAAGGCGTCTCTGCTGCGGGAATTTATGTTGATACCGAAGCTTTAAGCCTTGAGACGATTAAGTCGCTTGCAACGGATACAACTTATCTCTCTACGAAACCCTTGCCGGTTTATTTGTTTGACGCGGGTGAAACAACAGCAATCAATGTCGATACGGATACATGGGTTCACCTCAATAAAAATGGTTCGTATCCAGCCTTTTTGGCTGCAGACACCACTTATGGTACGGTGTCGTTTACGTCTTCGTCAAAAGGTAACTTCTTTACGAACAACACGGCGGTTGCTGATAATCTTTTCTCCTCGGGCACTTATGTTGGTCTTGATGAAAAGACCTATGGCACGGTCTTTGAGGAAATGGCAGCAACCTTGGGTTTGACAACGACAACGGTGGACCCTTCGATTTGGCAAGATAGTATGACGAATGGTGGCCAATCGGGGCATACCATCACGATTTCGGGGCTTGATACTGAAAAAAACTATGTGTTGTATTACATTGGTGGTGGTCGAAAGACGGATTCTACGGATCAGGTCCTCGGAGGTTTCCAACTTAAAACATATGGTGGTTCTCCAAAGGTTGCCTATGTTGTGACGCGTGCGGGTAACAATACGAGCGTTGCAACAACGTATCAAACTCCGCCAACGATTACAACCGCAATGACGGCTACGGGCAATGGTTATTTGTTGGTTCGCGCGGCTTATATCAAGCCGGATCCAGATTCGGGGAAAATTGAATTTGATTTGAGTGGGGCGCGTTCGATTAACTGTCTCGCGATTGCGGAGGTCGATGCCTCTGCATTGGCTATTGAACTCGGCTATGAGCGTGCGAATGTGACACTTGCTGCGGACAAGGAAGTGAAGGTGTCGTTGAATGCGGTTGAAGTGGAGTCGGGTGCCGCGGTGATTCATGTGACGAATACAGAAGCACTTGACAATCTTACCTGGACGCTCGTGTATGGCACAACTGAAATTGATTTTACAAGTGCGACCTTTGATGCAGCGGCACAAACCTATACATTGACCTTTAATCCGTATGATACGGGATTTTCGATTTCGACGATTGCCGATTTGACGCGTCCGACATGGTTGGATGCTAGCGTTACGATGCCGACGCAGATGCTTGCGCCGACCGTATCGACTGATTTTGCGATGGGTCAAACGGATGATGCCTTGCAGACATTATCAGATGGCACCATTGCGTTGATTGCTGATTTCACGACTTCGGGCACAGTAACGAATGTTTACGGTGGTCGTGATGAATCGACCGGGGGAACATTAGCGCGTAACTTAATTTCCCACATTTCAAGTGGCACCTATACCGCCATCTTTGGTGGTAGTAACAGTAATGCATGGCAGAATACTACGGCGCACAATATCGATGGTAACATTTTGGTTGATATGGCGGGCGGTACGGCGAACTATGTTTTTGGTGGTAACTGGAAGGATGGTTATGGACCGACCTTGCAGAGTAACATTGACGTGGTCGTGCGTGGAGATGCGGTTGTCAAGGGCTCCATCTTTGGCGGTGGCATTAGTTGTCACAATAATGCGACCACTTATGGTTCTGAAGGCGAACCCGTGACATTGAATGTCTTTGTGAAGAATGTTCAAAATGATGATTCGGCAGCAGCGCTTGTTGGTAATTGTACGGCAGGTACGATTGGTGGTGCGGATGTTTTTGGTACCAACTATGGTCAAGCACATAAGGTCTATGGTGATACGGCTGTTACGATTGATATTCCCGATACGGAGACCGAAGAAAAAATCTTTACGAAGCATCTTACCGCTGGCTTTACAATGACGGGCGGTACAATGACGGGCAACATCACGGGAGATACCTCTGTTACTGTTTCGGCGCCGAATAATGTGACCTTTGAAGGTACCATTGCAGGTGCATCGCATTCGACGGCTGGGGCTGCTGCGGTGGCGGGTGATGCTTCGGTGACGATTAATGGGGGTACCTTCACGGGTGCGCTCTATGCTGGTGGTCGTGGCTCCTCGGCTTCGGTCGCGGGTTCGGCGACGATGACCTTGAATGGTGGTGTTTTCGGTACGGCAGATAAGGCTGCGACCCTTGCTGCAACCGATGGAAGCTCCTCGGTGACGGGTGAAAAAATCTTGAATATCGGTGCGGCGACTTTCACCAATGCCACAATTACAGGCTTCGATAAGGTTAACCTCACGGGTAATGCAAATCTCGGAGCGATTCGTTTTGGTTCGCTCACATTGACGGTTCCGACGACAGCAACGACGCTGACGGTTGTTGCAACGGCAGAAGAAGTGACTGCAGGGGTGGTGACCTTGGGTGCGTTTGATGGGTCTGAAGCGGATATTGCGAACTTGACCATTACTGCAACGATTCCTACGGGGATGACCGCGCCCGCTTGGGAAGCGATGGTAAAGGGTGGATCGCTCGTCCTTTCCGCAACCGTAGCAAAGGATGTCACTTGGCAGACGCCGACCTCGGGTACCGATTGGTATGATGGTTTAGCCGACTTTGAATTGGGCGATGGCGCTATCTTCGGAACAAATAATGATACACAAGAAACGGTGACGGTGCCTGAAGGGGTCGTTGCGAAGGATGTGACGATTGAAGATGGCGGTGATTATCTCTTCTCTGGGGAAGATTTAGAAGCCGAAACGGTGACGGTTGAAGCCGGCGGCACCTTGACGCTTGATAAGACTGGAGAGACGGTCAATTATGTTCGTTTGACCATTTCAAATCCCAATGGTGGCGGTACGAATTCCTGTGCCTTGGCGGAATTGATTTTAACGAAGGATGGAACTGCGGTTGCATGGCCGAAGGGTACAACGATTTATCAATTGAGCGGTACGACAGTTAGTAACCCCAATTGGGCTGCAGGTGGCAATGAATCTGTTAATGCGCTCATTGACAAGGTTTATGTTGGCTCTGGCAACGACCAGACTTATACGAATCCGGACACTCAATCGACGGGTGATTATGATGGTGTTGAACGCTTGAACAAATGGAACCCCGCCGCGGGTTCTTCGGCAGTGATTGCCCTTGGAGCCGAAATTGATTTTGATGGTTATCAACTCATTTCGGCGGACCATGATCCGCGTACGCCGAAGGATTGGGTCCTTGAAGTTTCTGAAGATGGAACGGATTGGATTGCACTCGACACTCAAACAAATTATGCTGTGCCGGAAATAAATACTTTCTATGTCTATGATGCGGCGACCCGTGATACGATTTTCCCAGTGTTTAATGGGTTTAAGACTGGCATTGACGCTACCACGGTGACGATTGATGGTACGATTGGTGATACCGGTACGATTACTGCGGATACGATTACCTTCGGTGATGGTAGCACGATTGCGGTTTCGGGGAATGGTCCCTTGACCCTCGTGGGTGATGTTACGGTGACGGATAAGATTAATGTGACGGTTCCTACAGATTTGGATGCGGCGCGTACGCCCTTCTTAGTGACTGCGGATGAAGACATTGCAACGACAACCTTCTCGACGCCTGCTACGCATACGGTGGTTTATGAAGATGGCATTTACTATGTGGCGAATGCTAGCAAGGAATTACATGCCACTATTACGACCGAAACCGCAACATGGGCGGATCTTGTGTGGAAAGATGCCGCGGATAACACCGTGAACCCTGACTTTGCTGCGGCGGGTGACTACTCTGTGACGCTTGAGGCGACGGTGGATACGACCCTCAAAGTGGGTGCTGATGTGACCCTCAAGTCTTTGACGATGGCGGGTCCCAAGGCTTTGACCTTGGACGGTTCGAAGATCACGGCTGAAGTCATCCATGTGACGGGTGGTCAGTTGGTCGGTTCATTGGAAACGCTTCCGCTGACCTCGATTGAAATTGCCAAGGATGCATCGTTGAAGTATGTCTCCTCCACGGTTGTTACTGACCCAGACACCATTTCGGCAACGCATGCGATGGTGATCGGTTCGGTGATGGGTGAAGGAACCTTCATTAAAGCTGGCGAAGGCGCCCTTGCGCTCTTTGGTGGGAGCTCGATTGCTTGCCCGATGCAGATTCAAGCCGGTGAACTTTTGATTCGCGGAAAACCAGCACAAGCCTTTAACTTTACGGTCGAAAATGGCGCACGCATTAATCTTGCGGCTTGGCTTGTTGCTTTTGATCATGCCGACAATAAGATTACCCTCAAGGGAGGCGGTGAACTTTGGCTCACAAATGGTGCCGATGTGGCAGGTACCATTACCGTTGCAGATGCAGCGACGACCTCCGCAAAGATTTGTGGCACCGCCTTTAATGCTGGTATCATTACGGCCAACATTAATGGTACGGGCAAGCTTGAATTTGCCAAGGGTGGGACCTTTGGTGTGGATAAGTACCCTTGTAACAATGCGACCACCTACAGCGGTGTGATTTCGGGTGAAGTTCAGGTCATTGTTTCGGATGACGAACGCATTACCTTTGGTGGTGCCAATACCTATACCGGCGGTACGGAAATTGCTGCGGGTTCAATCTTGCAAGTGGGTTCGATGGCCAACCTCGGTGCCTCGGGTGATGTGGATGTGCTTGGTGCGATTGACTTCCGCCATACAGGCGATTTGGGTAGTGGTCAAAATGATGATTGGAAGCGTTTGATAGGTACAGGAACGGTTATCTTTAATGGTAATGGTTATCGACTCTTCCCGACTGTCGCGAAGGCTTTTGCAACAACCCTCGGTGTTGAGAATAATCTCGAAACGGGTTTGATTTTGCCAGAAGCTTTAGTCGATTATCAGGTGGGTTCGCTTTCGGGTAAAGGTGCCTTCCGTGTGGACTATGATAATAGAGGTGCTCGTACACTTGAAATTATTCAGTCGAAGAATACGACCTATTCGGGTGTGATGTTGACGAATAATATAACGGAGCGTCTCTCAGGAATTACACTCTCGGGTATGGCGGGTGCAACCGAAAAGACTTTGACGTATAGCGGCACAATGTCGGTGGAGAAGCCATTAACAATTAGTGAATCGGGTGCATTGAATCTCACGGGTTCTTGGGCGGGTGCGATAACTGTTTCGGGTACGCTCGGAGGTTCGGGTACCGTGAGTGGTGCGCTTACCTATAATAGTAATGCTACGATTGACATGACTTCGGGCGCTGCATTGACAGCTAATGGCACCGTGGTTGTGCCCGCAGATGCAGTGACGGTTGTGCTCGGTGAAGTGGTGGCTTCGGACTTGCAGTTGATCAAGGCAACGACAACGAATATTACCTCGACGGAGATGCCGATGGCAACAGTGAAAATCGGCGATGAAGTGATTACAACGGTTCGTCTTGAAAAGCGTGCTGATGGTCTCTATTTGCCGATGAAGCAAATCTTCACGCGTACCTTTGATGGTACGGCGACTACATGGGAAGCTACGGGAGAATGGGGTATTAAGGACTCCACGGCAACGGCCGATATTCCGCTCTCTGGCGCAACGATTGAATTGACGATGGGAGGCAAGGATACCGTTGTTTCGCATGATGAAAAGATTCATGTGGGTGCGGTTGACTTTATGGATGAAGGTCATCTCATCCTCGAGTTTGACCTCTCTGCAATGATGGATGACAATGATTATCTCGCCTCTCCCTATACGGTTCAGTTGCTTGAAATTGATGAAGGCGTGGATGCTGAACGCGTTCGTGTTTGGACCACGGGCGTGAAGTATGGCGCCTCTGTGACCTTGACTACGACCGAAACAACGGTTTCGGCAACGGTGTCCTTGCCTAATAGTATGATTAAGGGCTATGAATATGGCAAGTCGATTTCCATTAACTTCAAGGGGCAAGGAAACTATGTTGTTTCGGGTATGACCCCTGTGGGTGTGGCGGGGTATGAAGTCCTCCCGCAATTCTGGTCACAGTTTGGCGGACAGCGAGAACATGTGCTTGAGTCGGATCTTGACATTCAGTTATTGGGTTATGATGGGGTCGCAACGACCGTGTCGGATGTCTTCACCTATTGGTGTAACAATAACTATGATACGCAGAAGGACACTTCGCATTCGATTTTACGCGGTTATCTCGATGATGGTGGCGCCGGTGCAACGGTTGAAGTGAAGATGCCCACGGGTTGGGACGAATACACGGCGATTATCTACTGTGCGACGGATACTGTGAATCGAGCCCTTGGACCGAAGCAGATTAATGGCATGTGGTATACCTACGATGGAAGTGGCACGTTGGTTAGCTCTGCAGATCGTCCAGACAGTGGTTGGGGAACTTCCGATCGTAGTTCGGAATTAATCGTTGGTACCAACGTGATGATTGTTGAAGGGCTCACGGGTGATTTCAAAGTCATTGGTAATAAAAGTGGCGATCCACGTGGTGGTATTGCTGCGGTGCAACTTGTTCGTAACACGGAGTATGATCTCTCCCTCGCGCCGACGATTTATACGGCGACCATTGATACGGATACGGCATGGGGAGATATTGAGTGGATGTTGGATGGCGTCGTAACGACGGATAAGCCGACTGCGGATGACATCGGTCAGATTACATTGATGAATGATGTAACCTTGGATGTGACCGGTATGGTCGCAGGTCAGGTTTCCATCATTGGTCGTAATCATACGTTGCGTTTGGATGCTGTCTCGGCCACGGATATGACGCCTTGGGCCTTTGACTCCAATACGACGCTTGCGCTTGATGATGCCACGGATCTCGTGCCTTCAATGATTGCCTCTGCTCCGGGGCGTATCGTTTACAACTATGCTTATGTTGCAGACCATGTGGCTTTGGTTGGTTGCACCACCGAATTTACGAAGGGCTTCACGGGTGCCTTGTCGCATCCGGAAGGTTCGATTACGGAATGTTCGGGTGGCACCGTCTCGATGGCGATTAACCAGGCACAGCCGGGTAAGGTGATTTTCTCTGGTACGGCGACGGTTGCACAATTGGGTGACACCGCCAATGTCCTTGCAATGGGTGCCTACGAAGTGCTCTTCAAGGATACGGCCAATGCCTCGGTTGATCGTTTCCTCTTCTCGGTGGATCGCGCAGGTCCGACGACCTTGACGATGGAAGATAACGCTGCGATTTATATTTCGGGTGGGGTTAACGAAGATTCCGACAATGCTTCGTTTATCTTGCACGGTGCAGGTGGAGAAGCCCTCTTCACGATGAAGGACAATGCAAAGATTCTCGCGCCTGAAGCGGACCTCTTGATGAATCGCGCCTTTATCCCGAGTACGATTCACCTCAACCTCCAGGGTGGTGAATTGCGTACGCGTGGTGTGAAGTTGTCGGCTTCGGCCATTAATAGCATCCTCAATCTCCAGGGTGGTCAGCTCTTGATTGGCGAGGGTGGCATGGGACGTTATAATACAAACTATCCGTTGACACTCAATCTCTCGTCGGGATCCTTTGGTGCCTTTGAACCCGCTACGTTGGGTGCGGAGTTTAATGCGATTGTTGTTCCCACTGTAACAGGTAACTTCTCCTTTGCGGGTGAAGATGTCTTGACCTTGACCTCGCCGGCTCTCTTGGCGAATGATGTGATTTCTGTCACCGGTGGTGGTCTTGACTTGTCGGGTACGGCCTTTGTCGATACTTATACGTTTGATTTGAATGGTGGTCAGTTGATTGTTTCCGATGGTCTCAATCTCGTGGTGGACACCTTGACAATGGCCAATGCGGGTTCGGTGAGATTCGCTGGTGGTACGGTGACCGTGACGACCTTGACCTTGGAGACGACCGACTGTACGCTCGAGATTCCGTTGGTCTCCGAACTTGCGGATACCGGTCATCTGATCTTTGCGAATGGCGTGACGATGGGCGACCTCTCCGGTTTGGGTGTTGTTGCAGCATTGGATCCAGATCGTGCCAGCACCGATCGTCTCTTACCGCATATTCCGGTGATTCTCGGTACGGCAGATGGTTCAACCGTGGGACCGCGTTCGGTTTCGTTGAAGTATAATACGAACAATGCGGTGACGAATGCCACATTGGCATTGGAAGAAGGTTCGTTGGGTCAGGGGTATTATCTCTCGCTTGAAGGCGCTGAAGTGATGTCGCGTCGTTTGCAGTCCTTGACTGCGACGCCCTTTACCTTTACGCAAAATAATGCCATTACCTATCCGTATGTTATCTTTACGGGTACGGATGCAACGACGGATAACCTTTTGTCGATTCCTGAAAATGGTTTGAAGCTCTATCAAGTCGAACTCGTTGGTGAGGCTATTTGTCTCACGGCAGGTGGCAGTGAGCCGCAGACCTTGTTGCAGGTGAATGGGTTGACCATTGGTACAGATGTCACCTTTGACCTCTCCGCTTGGAAGGTTTCGTTGGAAGCTGTTATTGGTGGCGCGGTGAAGGATGTGCCGTTGAGCTATTGCCTCGTGGCGGGTGGTTCTCAGGTTGCTACAGGGGTGAACCTTGAGGTCGTGAGTGGTCTTGATGCAGCTGTATTGGCAGCTGAGGGACTCACGGAAGAACTCGTCGTGACCAATGATGGTATCTACTATGTCGTTCGCGGTGAAACGCGTTTGGCAGATACGATTTCGGTGAACTTCACGAATACATCGACACCATTGGTTGCACCGCCTGCAACATTGGGTGCCTATGCCATTGGTGTGACCGAGTGGACCTCGCTTACGGGTTCCTTCTCGACACCCGAATTGTATCTCACCAATCGTTTGGGTACGAAGGGCATCCAAGCCAAGCGGAATGACATTGCTACGCGTTTGGTGGCGTCCTCCTCTGTGGTTCGTACGGATGCCTCCAATCCCGTTCCCTTGCGTGTGTGGACGAATGATGCGGGTGCGGTGACATTGACGATTGAGCATGTTCCCTTTGAAGCCTATCGTGTCGCTTTGATTTTCTCGGCTGACATGGCGGATGCGGTCTTTGCCCGTGCAACGGTCAATGGTCAAGTCTATGCAATGGATGGCGAAGGGTACACGCGTGCCAATGTCAATGACTACATTCGTATGAATGGTGACGGCTCTGCGGTGAGCATGTTTGTTCCTGGTGATGCGGCATGGGGCTTGACGAAGGCTGTTGCGGCTACCGATGTGGATGTCCTCGGCGTGAACACCTTGGTGACCGATGTCTTCACCACGACGGATGAAGATTGCACCGCTGTGATTGAAGTGCCCGCCTTGACCTATGGTCAGATCTATGCGGGTATTGCGGCGATTCAGCTCATTGAAGCTCCCGCACTTGACACTTCTACGGATGAAACCTACAGCTACACCTTTACGGCGGCTGGAGATTATGACCTTGCAACCTTGGACCTCACCTTGAGTGATGGCACAACAACGGCGAAGTGGTCGAATGGTGCAAAGCATAACCTTCTCTTGACGGTGGCAGATGCCGTGACGGAGAAGGTCACGATTACCTTGCCGTATGGTCTTACGGCGAAGGATGTCACCGTGACATCTGCGAATGCTGTTGTTGAACTCGTTACCGAAGGTCAGTCCTCGATTCAGGTGTCGACCTTGAATGCTGGTGCAACGAAGGACCTCGTTCTCTCTGCGGGTGTGGCAGGTACACTTGTTCCCCCGACAACGACTTTGGTGGTGAATGCGCCTATTAATAATAATGGTGCGGCGTTCACGATTCCTGCGGGCTTGACGATGACATTGACGGAAGCTTCCAAGATGTCGACGACCTTTGACAGCACAACGCCGTTGTTGACAATTGATGCTGCCTCGGCAGGTACGCTTCGTATTAACTATCCGGTGAAGCTTGCAGCGAATCGCGTGGCGTTGCCGAAGTTGACGGCTGCCTTCAAGAACTTCACGGGACCGAATGGAAATAATAACACTTCGTATAGCCACCTCGTTGAAGAAGGCGATACGATTTACAATTCCTCGAAGTTCCATATGGAGATCAAAACGGAAGACGATTGGACCTACACGCAGACGGGTGGTACGGCAACCTTCTCGGCTGATCAGGGGAACGAAGGCGGTATGTTACTCTTTAATGGTAACTCCACCGTGGGTCGTTCTGCAACGATGGAGATTTCGGGTGGTCGTTTGAATACAACGATGATTTCCGCTTGGCAATCCGGCACCTCTGTTGACCTTGAGGTTTCGGGTTCGGGTGTTTTGGCGTTGGGTGCTCGTGGCTTCCATGCGAATGCAATCGATGCTTCTATTGATGCCACCATTTCGGATACCGGTACGCTGGAACTTGCGGCTACCTCTTTGGCTGTTTCTGGTGGTGGATCTAAGATTGTAACCTTTGCGGGTGGTCGTATCACGACAACGCAGGCAACAACAACCATGACAGCGCCAGTTATCTTTGCTGGTACGGAAGCTCAGCCGACAATCATTGATGTCCCGGCGACCTCCACGCTTGTATTGAATGCTGTCAATATGGGTACGGGTCATATCGCAGTTCCACAAGGTACCCTTGCGATTGCGAATAAGGATGCCTTGGGTAATGCAACGGTGACGATTGCTGCTGGCGCGGCCTATGAAGTTCGTAACCTTGGTGCAACGGATGTAATTACGGGCACGGTGACCTTTAATGAAGGTTCAATCCTCAAGCTCACGACAACGGAAACCCTTGCCGCCGGTGCTGTGGTTCGTATTGCTGGTACGCTTGAAATGAGTCCGTTGCCGACCTTCTTCTTGAATGGTGTTTGCACGACCATTACGGCTGTAGATACAGCTGCGGGCACCATTAAGATTGGTGATACGGTGGCAGCCAGCACCTTGACTTGGAAGAATACGATTGACGAAGGTACCTGGGCTGTGGGTGTGGCTACACCTTGGACGCCTGAGGAAGCCTTTAAGAATGGTGACACCGTGACCTTCCTGACGAAGGATAATGGTATTGACGGTATCAATGTGAAGGTGCGTGGTGCTGTGGCGCCTGCTGCAATGTCCTTCGCATCGGGTGTTTCGAATACGGATGCTTATACCTTTACCGCAGAGGGATCCTCGCTTATCGACTTGTCGGCGATGGGTGTTGAGAATGCCATTAATCTCGCTTCGGGTGTTATCTTTGATGTGCCGGTGAAGACCTCGGCAGTCAATCCAAACCTCAATGGTATTTTGAATACCTATCGTTTGATTGGTTCAATTAATGGTACGACGGCGACCTTGGTCGGCAGTGGTAATATTAATGGAGCTTCTAATGCACATGGTACGTGGTGTACCGATGGGGCGACCTTGGCACCTCGTCCAGGGGAGATACAACGCGTTTCTGCCTTTGGCTCAAACCTTACAACTTATCGTTCACACTTGACTGGCACACAAGATGTGACCATTACCGGTGGCGGCACCGTCGAATTTGGTGGTAATATGGGCGATGGCGGTGCGATTTATCAAAATAAGATTTTTAGCGGTAAGATTCATGTAACGGATGGCTCCACTTTGGATGTGAAGATGACGCGTCAATCGGGGTCGTATCGAGATGATTGCGCATTCTTTGCATTGACAACATGGACGGATGGCTCTTCAAGAGAGGAAGCCACCCAAACGGGTGCGCCTCGTTGGACATTGGATAATGACGGTAATCCTCAAATTGGCATGATGCTTACCAATGGCGGCAAGCTTCGTGTCTCGGGTTGTCGTTCACTCTTCGCTGGTTGGGATCAAGTGGGTGACGCAAAGTCGATTCAAAACACACCGCTCGCCATTGGTTATAAGGCATTTGCAGAATTTGCTTTTAATGAGCGAGAAAATTACATGTCGCATGGCATTCTTTTTAATGGTGATGGTGCAACGCTTTCTGCGACAAAGCAAATCTTTGTTCCGACGGGAGCATCCTTTGTTGTTGCGGGTATTGGTGATGCGGGTGATAAAAGTGATCCTAGGGTTGATACAACCATGGCTTCCGAAACGAAGGGGCTCTTAATGGAAGGTATCCACGCCTCTATTACTGGTATCCTTTCGACATACGATGGCAATGTTGGCCCAACGGTTAACTTTGTTGTTGGCGATGCTTCGACGTTGTCGGTCGCTGCAGATGTGGTGTCAGATGGTTCTGCATCTAAGGCTCCAGCCTTCACAAAGACGGGGGCGGGTTATCTCTCGTTGGAAGCCGATGCATGGTCGCTTCCGGTTCGTTTGACCGTGGAAGAGGGTACGTTAGGTGGTTACACGACGATGCAGCATGCTTCGTCGCAGGTGACGATGGCGGCAGGTACAACCATTGAGGCGGGGCTTTCGCTTGCCAACCTCACGTTGCGTTCGAATACGGATGATGCGATGGTGACGCTTGCGGTGGATCCGACGGGTGCGACCTTGTTGCATGCCGATGCAATGACCTTCACGGAAACGGCTTCGTATCGTATTGATGCATTGCCGGGCATGGTTGTTCCAGAAGCGGTGACGCAGTTGCCGGTGAAGGTTGTTTCTTGGACGTCGGCTCAAAATGCAGACACGGCGACCTTTATCCTCTCGGATACATTGACAGAGAAGGGGTATGGCTTAATCGTTCGTACCGATGGTCTCTATCTTGCGAAGTTGGTGGTGTATAGCCGCACGATTGAAGGTGTAACTGCAAATACGACCTTGGTCAGTGCCAATTGGTATGAGACCGAGTGGACGCGTGATGGCGATTCGACCCTCGTGGATTATGCGCCTGCAGAAGGTGAGGCTGTGATTGCTCAGTGGGTCCTTCCTGAAGGTACGGCACTTCCGCCTGTGTTGAAGATGTCCATTCGACTCACACGCGAGGTTGAATTCTCGGAAATTCGTGTGGTTCGTGCAGATGGCACTGAATTTGAAGAAGTTTTCGTTGACTTGTCCTACGACTATGTCTTAACCAATGAAGTGATGCCAGAAGGTAACGATGTGGTCGCCTTTACGTGGGTCCCCACCTTGTTGGTCAATACGAATACCTTTGCCAATGGCGTGACGGCTTCGGGTTATGATTCCTCGAAGTATGCAGTGGCTGTTTCGAAGACGACGGTTACCTTGTACA
Source organism: bacterium (assembly GCA_030535915.1). GTDB lineage: Bacteria > Verrucomicrobiota > Kiritimatiellia > RFP12 > DVOR01 > Spyradenecus. Next base: position 3,080 of record JAUNQZ010000027.1, on the reverse strand, counting down.
CCAGTTCTTCTTCGCCAGTGTTGAACATTTCCTTTGGTGAAGCGTATGAAGGTGATACCGCATGGCTCTCGGGGAATTCCTTGCCGTGTGGTGCGGTGCCCTTTGCGGGAACCTATTGGAATAACACCTCAACGAGCTCCAATGGTTACACGCCTCATGAAAGTGCTGAAGCAGGGAAGTCCGTCAATCTCTATTCTGCAAAGGCGACCGTCGCGGGTTTGGAAGCCGATGGCGATTCTGAATTGACGGTGCGTTATGCTGCTTCGGCATCGCACTCGGTCTTGTCGCGTACGACAACGGCGAATGGTGTCTTGACCTCGACTTACATTGCTGGTGAGGAAAAGGTTTATGTGCCGGATACGCTTTGGTCTGCAATCGGCACGACGAAGCCGAATGTGGATGCGCTTTGGATGGTGGCATTGGACAAGGTGCCGTTTACGACCTACGACCTCTATATTATTATGGCAGGTCCAACAGATGGTGAAGGTGTGACCTATCCGCCGGTCTCGATTAAGATTGGCGATGATCCATGGCGTGTCTTCTCCTACACGGGTAATGACGAAGTGGGTTATTGGACCGCACCTGCGACCACGACAACCGGATGGGCGGGTTTGGCTTCGCCTCAAAATGGTTCGCTTGAACATGGTCAGCAGTATCTCCATCTCCGTGTGGCAACGGATACGCAGACCAGTGTCCTCATTGCTGGTTTGAATCCTGGGGATCGTTTTGATGAACGCTTAGGTTTGGCTGCGATTCAGATTGTTGAATGTGAAGATGGTCCGACCTTGACGGCGGTTGGTTCTCAATGGTCGGGTGAAGCTTGGCGTCGTGTGGGTGCAGATGGCACACCGACCTCAAGCATTTGGGTGGATGCGACAGAAGATTGTCCGCGCCCTGCCATTCTTCCCGTTGAGGCGATGGATGTGGATATGCCGGCGATTATGCCTTACCTCCAGATCGAAGCGCCCTCTATGGGTATGACAATCGAGGGTACCGCAAATTATTTGCGTACGCCAGCCATTGATCTCTCCCTGTCGACGGGAGGCTCGGTGACCTTCGAAGAGAATGTCTTTGTTGGCACGCCGAATGTCTTCCTCGGTAACGATGTTCGCGTGAGAGTCCCCGAAGTTGAAAGTGGCTCCCTTGAGAATGCGTGGAACTGGATTGTTCCTCCGGGTGTGGATGTTTCGACGACAGAACTCGAAAAACGCTTGGATGGCGATCTCGTCTTGAAGTCTCACTTTGGCGGTGCATGGATTATCAATCATGGTACGCTTTGGGCGGACTTTGGTAATGCAACGCATACCGCGCCGATTTCGGGTAAGGGTGCTTTTGCAAAGAAGGGCGCTGGCACGTTGCTTTTGACAGGTGCACTCAATGTTACGGATGAAACCGCCGCTACACCTGTTCGCGTGGAAGGTGGTCAGTTGACACTTGACACCTCCAATGGTCTCACAGGTATTGGTGACGGTAAGACAGTGCTTGCAACGAATGGAGGTACCTTGTGGTTCAGCGCGGGTAAGGGTGCTGCCAATCAGACAACCTTTGCTGCAACCAATGGTGGTCGCCTTGAAATGGTTGGTAACTTTGGTACGGGTACAACAGCAACCATTCGTTTGGAAGATGGTGGTACTTTCCATGCAACGAATGGTTCGTGGCAAGGTTCTGCAATTCGAAATGTTTATGTCAGTGGTAAGGGCAACCATTTTGCCTTGGCTTCAAATGCAGGTTATGGTTCGGGTGTTACAATCCTCGGCGATTTCATTCTTGAACCCGGGGCAACGTTAGACCACACAGATGTGGGTGGTGGTGCACTTCGTATTCCTAATCAGCGATTTGAAGTTCGTGATGGTGCAGTCTTGACGACGAATAAACCGTTGGGCGTTGGTACTGCGACGTATTATGAAAATCCAGATACGAAGCCCTTACAGAAGTATGGTGCAGGTCTTTGGATTACGAATACGATTCTTGGCTCAAAGGGTGACGGTCCGCGAGGCAACCCGCTTGAAGTCTTTGAAGGTGAAGTTCGCTTTGCTTTGGGTGGTGGCGATTATGCGCCCGCAGAAAATTGTTCCGGTAATGTAACGGTGAAGGCTGGTGCGAAGTTGAGCGGTAACGTTAAGTTCGGTCAACGTGCCGTGATTGCCGTTGAAGAGAATGGCACGATTGCAAGTGGCGTACCGGGCGTTGCGACCAGTAAGATCACCGCGCATACCTTGCGCCTCGTCAAGGGTGCGATTGTTGAATGCGACCTCTCGAAGAATGACTGCTTGACGGTGACGAATCTTCTCTCCGCATCGGATGTGACCATTAAGTTGACAAACTTTGCGAATGTTGATTTGGATGCAACTGGTCGTCGTTTGATCGCATGGACTTCGGGGACGACAATCTCTGGACTCCTCGCGCAGAATGTCACCTCTGCAGAAGCGATTGCGCTTGACGCAACATTTGAAGTTGTTACAACGGAGACGGATGGGCGTCAACCGGGGCTTTGGTTGGTTCCTAAAGATGCTGAACACGCGGCTTACAAGCGCATTAATGAAGGCGTTTGGAGTGATAACAAGTGGCTCATCCCTACAGCGTATACCGCCACAGACGTCTTTGAATCTGGGAAGTCGGCGCGTATGGAGATTACGAAGGACGTGACGCTTACAGCGGATGCAAATGGATCGACAACGGTCGCTGCGCTCGTCATGGAGGTGGCTAACGACAAGACCTTTACCTTGGCTGCAAATGTGACTTCGACGGATCCTGTGACGGAAGATACGACACCGTTGCAGTTGGGTGCGTTGTGGAAGCTCGGTGCGGGTGATGCTCTTATTACAACGCCATTGAAGTTCTTCGCTTCAACATCGATGAATGTCGCCAAGGGAACATTGACGATTACGAAGCCTTTGAGCTATGCGACGACGGGTGCGACACTTCCTGTTGCAATTGATAAGGGTGCAACGTTGACCTTTGATATCGGCGCAGGGAATACAACCTCGTTGTCGGATGACTTCTCGGGTGGTGGTACCTTGAAGGTTGCTTCGGGTGCAATCACGGTTGGAAATTCGGCTTCGGTTGCGGATCATGACGTG
>JAUNQZ010000120.1 GCA_030535915.1 bacterium | reverse complement strand
GTAAGTTGAGCTTGTGACATTCTTCACCTCATGTGCAGCAATCACCGTATAAAAAGCAGCAATTGCATCCACACTACCCGATGAAGACCCATACGCAATTCCCGTACGGCCTTGTTTCAACATTGGATCATTCAAAAGTCCAGCTTGTGCAAGTGCTTGTTCTGTTGCAGCAAGCGAAAGAATTGAGACACGCCCCATTGTACGCGTAACTTTACGCGTGTAGTGTGCAGGAGGTACAAAGCCATCCGCTAATGAACAAAGATGAGATTGCAAGCCTACATACGATGCTAAATCATTTGAAACTTGAACCGTATTTTTGAGTACTTTTAATCGTTCATAAGCCGATGTAACATCATTGCCAAGGGCGCTAACAAGGCCGTATCCAGTAATAACAACACGACGCATTAAAACATTCCTCCATTAATTGAAATAACCTGACGAGTGATATAACCCGCTTGCTCAGAAAGCAAGAAACATGCGAGTGCTGCTACCTCTTCTGCTTTACCAAAACGACGCATTGGAATTGCCTTTTTAACCTCATCCACAGGTAACCCTTGAATCATTTCCGTCTCAATAATTCCAGGGGCGATACAATTCACCGTAATATTGCGTTTCGCCAATTCAATTGCAAGCGCTTTTGACGCTCCAATAATTCCAGCTTTTGCTGCAGAATAATTCACTTGACCACGATTACCAACAACACCAGAAATAGATGAAAGAGCAATAATACGACCACGGATACGACCACTAATCATTGGCATTACAATGGGTTTAAGTACATTATAAAATCCATCAAGGTCAGTACGAAGCACACGATCCCATTGTTCTTCTTCTAAAACAGGAAAGGGATTGTCATCTGCGATGCCAGCATTGCAAATCACGCCATAATAACAACCATGCGCGGCCATATCGGCCGCAAGGACTTCACGCGTTTGTGCACGATCTGCACAATCAAACTGAAGTAAAGTCCCCGTTGCACCAAGTGCTTGAACTTCTATTGCTACTGCTTCTGCGGCCAAACGATTACCACAGTAGTGAATAATAGGATCATACCCTTGACGAACAGCTTCAAGCGCTATAGCCTTGCCAATTCCACGACTCGATCCAGTAATTAACACTCGTTTCATTCGTTCAAATTCCTTTTTCGTATAACCATCTATAAAACTAAAGTGAGAGTAATGCCTTCGCTTCCGCCTCATCTGGACGAAAAACATTCAGCATCGCAGAAGCGACACACACCTGCTTAGCATCATAAATCTTTGTCTCAAAGGCTGCGAATTGATCATCTGAAAATTGTGGTTCAACGCGTATTGTGTAACGCTCACCAACCGCAAAAACAGACAAATTCAATGTCAAGGCTCGCGACCCTAAAACAAACCCAAGCATTGGCGCCTTCCCGTTCAATACCGCTCGTAAACCGACATAAGCAGCAACCGACTGCGCCATATACTCAAGTGCCGTACAAGGAGGAGTACCACCCAAAGTAACATCAAAAAAAACATCTCCTTCTCGAATGGTTACCTCCGTTGTAAGGCCAGCGTCTGAAAACGATGCCGCATCATAATCATCAATAAGAATCAAAGGTGCCCGATGTGCCAAGAGTTCCTCCATCGCATAATGTCGCGAAGCATCCCCTCGCCCCAACAGCACGGCAACATTGCTTCCACCAAAGGCAAAAGAGGTTGAAATGACGCGCTTCGGGTAGCGTAAAGTAGGCTTCTCAACCAATGGCAATGAGGGCAAAGTCATATCTCGCTCACCAGAAAGCACATGCGGAAACGCAGGGCCCTTAGCTTGCAACATCAACCAACAAAGTGCGGCCTCAATAGCACCTGCAGCGCCAAGCGCATGCCCCGTCATGGGCTTCGTTGAGGAACATGCAATCCTATCTCCAAAAACCTCAACCACAGCACGAGCCTCCATCTTATCATTATAAGTTGTTCCCGTACCATGAAGGTTCACATAATCCACATCTGCAGGCACAAGGCCCGCATCAGCAAGCGCCTCACGCAAAGCCATTTCCGCGCCCTTCCCCTCTGGATCAGGCGCCGTCAAATGATAAGCATCAGAAGATTCGCCGACGCCGAGGAGCATGACTTCGGCGGGGCGATTCTCTAAAATAAATAATGCGGCACCTTCACCCAAATTAATTCCCGTTCGATCCGCGCCAAAAGGTCGCGTTAGAGATGTGCTAAGCGCTTCAAGCGAATAAAACCCATTCACCACCAAACGCGTATAAGCATCCACTCCTCCAACAAGAACAGCATCACAACATCCCTTAACGATGAGTTGACGCGCCGAAGCAAAAACTTTTCCACTCGATGAACAGGCTGTCGAAATAACATAACTTGGGCCCTTTATGCCTGTAAGACGCTTCAAAAAGGTTGCCGGCAAGGCCATATCAATATGCGTAGGATTTGTTGTATACTCCTCCATTGCAGAATTACTCGTCCCAAGAACGATTCCAATACGGTCCATCGGCACACGCGTCTTAAGATCTTCAAATGCATCTTTTATTTGTGCATAAGCAGCTGCGAGGAGTCGTTCACATCGTGTAGAAAGTGTGGGTTCAAAATCCTTAGGCAGATCAACCCAACCAAAAGGTGTTTGATCTCCATTGGGTAAAATACCATCCATCAAACGCATTCCTGATGTATCACCAGCCCATGCATGTTTTGCAATCGTAGCTTTGTCATTCCCTAAGGCACAAACCACACCAAGGGCTGTTAATCCAAGTGGAGGTGAAGGTCTCTTCATGAAAGCATCTCCCAATGATACCATTGTTCTGGATGCGCGGCGATGAAAGGTTCCAACGCATCTACGAACGCTTCAACCATACGCTCATCTGGAGCGATAGCGCGTGCTGCGAGTTGATAAACCTGATGTCGCACACGATAACAAACAACAAAATAAATGGGATGTTCTAAAAGTTTTGCAAAACGATAAACGCCACGCGGGAATGCCACTTCTCGTCCTAAAAGCAGTACCTTTTGTGACTGTGTTGCCAATGCACGATCTCCTGCCATCAAAATACATCCACCCTCATCAAGATAGGTACCTGCCTCAAAAAGTTCCGCCATACCAAAACCTGAAACAGGACGAAGAAAAACAGATGTACGCTTCATTTGAGAAAGATAAAAACGATTAAAAACCGCAGTCTGTTCCATTCGCATGAAAGCATAGAGGGGGATTGGTTTTGTACAATCTTTTAAAATCGCAGGCAACACTTCTACAACACCAAAATGAGAGGAAAGTAAAAAGACTCCCTTACCAGATGTTACATCCTCAACAAAAGCCTTTGTTTCAGGATGTGACTCTATTTCAATCGTTGGTTGACCTCGCCCATTAGACATTACAACAAACTTATCAATCATTGATTGTACAAATGCCATTAAGCGTTGACGCGATTGTGTAAATCGACGCACCTTTTTAGATGTAAACCAAACACAATTAGCAATCATCCATCCCGTAAAATCAAGCGCCCTCTTCCCGAAAAGGCGATAAATCCATAAAACCGCTTGTAATCCAAAAGACGAAGCTGCAACTTCACTTCCCGTATCCTTCATTTGTAGAGAACGCTCACCCCAAAAGAGAAGAAATGCAGAAAGATAAGCCACTGTTAAACCAACAGCAAACACCTCTCCCATAGATTGAACAACCATGAATGAGACAAAGGCTAACGCACCAAATCCAGCCAAACTGGTTATAAACGAACATGTTACAGGTCGAAGCGCTTTTTGTGCATTAGATGCAAAAAAGATTGTATAGTCAAGACTCATCCCAATAAGCATAAAACATGCCAAGAGATGAAAAAGATTCAATGTACGACCACCCGTTCCAAAAAGCAAGAAAACAACGGTTACCGCAAGTAAAGAAGGCAAAGCAATCTTCACTGCACGATGCTTAAATAAACAGAAAAGTACAACAAACAACAAACTACCCACAATAAAAAGTAACCAACGAGCAGTCTGTGAAAAATCATTAATGGTTGATTGCATTACTTGTTGCGGTTGATAAAAAGTAATTCCCTCTCCAAGTCTTTCTGGACATTCCACATTAGGAAG
>JAUNQZ010000026.1 GCA_030535915.1 bacterium | reverse complement strand
AAGGCTGTGGGCGTCAGCCCCTAGCGTACAGCCTTATCATCGCTCCCCCTAGCGGACCTAGCGTTTAAAACCTGTGGTTAAAATCATACTTCGTAATAAAAAAAGCCCCAGTCGTTTGACGAGGGCTTTTTTGGAGGGTGTAAGGTTGGGATTAACCTTCGAAGCCGTGGAGGGCGAGGAAGTCGGTGCGGTAGCCGGCGATGTCGGTGGTGGCTTCGACATTGTCGGGCTGGAGGGCTTCCATAAGCTTGTCAACAGCGGCTTGGATTTCGGGGCGCATTTCCCAATCGTCAATGCGGATACGACCGGCTTCGTCAACGGGGACTTGACCATCGGGACGATACATGAATTCACGGAAGAGGCGGTCGATTTGGTCGAGGCAGTCTTCGTGGAGGCCGGCTTCTTTCATCACCTTGAAGAGGCAGGAGATGTAGGGAGGCATTGCAGGAATCACTGCAGAAGCACGCGTCACAAGCGCCTTATTCACAGAAACAACACCATAACCATTGAGGTCCTTGAGGGTTTCAGTAATGGCCTTTGCGGAGGCTTCGAGGTTTTCCTTTGCACGACCGAGGGTACCCGAACGATAGATGTCTTGGGTGCACTTAGGACCGATGTAAGAATAAGCAACCGTCTTGCAACCTTGTGCGAGGAGGCCTTGTGCCTTGAGGAAGTCAATCCAGAGGATCCAGTCTTCGCCGCCCATAACCTTGACGGTGTGAGCGATTTCTTCGTCCGTTGCGGGGTCGACAGCGACTTCCTTCATCTCGCAGGTCATGATGTCGAGGGTGCGAGCAACATGGGGCTTACCGATGGGCTTGATGGCGCTCTTGTAGGTGATGCCGTCAGGTGCGGTACGCATGGGGGATGCGAGGGAGTAAACGACGAGATCGAAGGGTTCGAAGCCATCTTCCTTAGCGATTTGTGCAACGAGTTCACGGGTTGCATCAGCGAAAGCGTCGGCAGAGATGGTCTTGTGCTTGAGACCTTCTGCGGCGGCGGCTTCGTCAAAGGCTTCGTTGTTGTACCAACCAGGAGAACCTGCTTTGCGGTCGGTGGGGGCGCGTTCAAAGGAGACGCCGAGGGTTGCGGCCTTGGGTCCACCGAAAGCGGCGGCGATACGCGAGGCGAGACCATAACCACCGGAGCAACCTAACACGAGGACGGATTTGGGACCGTCTTGGATTTGGGGCTTTGCTTTTTCACGAGCGATATCGCGTGCAACGAATTTTTTGCAACCTTCACCATCAACATTGAGGCAAAGACCGCCACGAACTTTGGGAGCTTCAGACATGGTTTTTCTCTCCTAGGATTTAAAGTACACAAGGAACGCTTAGTTTGCGTCCGTCAAAGCGTTTTCAGGAACGACGAGGCAGAACCACTGAGCTTCAACAGCGATCATGGGGTTACCGCGCTTATCGGTTTTGCCAACGATGTAGCCAATGCCCTTTTGTTCGAGGCGACGGCCGGTGGCTTTGATGGTTTCGATTTCGTAACGCACGGTATCGCCGGGACGAACTTGGTTGACGAAGCGAACTTCAACGAGCTTGGCGAAGAGGAAGAGTTTCTTTTCTTCGTCGGTTGCGCCGAGGCGGTAGCCTGCACCACCACACTGTGCCATGGATTCCACAAGGATAACGCCAGGGCAAACAGGATAAGAAGGGAAGTGTCCCTTGTAGAAATAACGATCGGGACCATAGTCGACTTCTGCAATCGTCTTTTCTGGGGAGCATTCGAGGATGCGGTCACAGAAAAGGAAAGGGTCGCGATGGGGGAGAACGGTTTTAATAACTTCCTGGTCGTACATAAGACTCCTTTATGAAATGGGTTCGCACGAAAGATAAAAACGGCTTCACAGGTCTGCAGCTGCACGACCTGTGAAGGAGGCTCCTCGTCTTATTTGTAGCGACGAATAATGAGGGAGGAGTTGTGACCGCCGAAGCCGAGGGTATTGGTCATTGCAATATCCAAGGGAGCTTCGATACCCTTGTTGGGGACGCAATCGAGGTCGCAGTCCGGATCAGGGGTGTTGTAGTTGATTGTCGGCGGATAGAAGTTGTCAACGATAGCCTTGGTGCAGACGATAGCTTCGAGGGCGCCGGTAGCACCGAGAAGGTGACCTGTCATAGACTTGGTGGAGGACATCTTCAACTTGTAAGCGTGTTCACCGAAGACAGCCTTCGCTGCACAGGTTTCCATCGGGTCATTGAGACCGGTGGAGGTGCCGTGAGCGTTGATGTACTGGACGTCTTCAGGCTTGATACCAGCGTCAGCGATTGCCATCTTTTCAGCGTGGATGATACCCGAAGCTTCAGGGTCAGGAGCGCAAACGTGGTGCGCATCGCCACCTGCACCGTAACCGGCGAGTTCAGCGTAAATCTTAGCGCCACGAGCCTTTGCGTGTTCTTCGCTTTCGATGATGAGAATTGCGGCACCTTCAGCCATGATGAAGCCGTTACGCTCCTTGTCGAACGGACGGCAAGCCTTGGTGGGATCTTCCGTTGTGGAGAGTGCGTGCATTGCCTGGAAGCCACCCACGCAGTATTCTTCGATGGTGGATTCAGCGCCGCCTGCGATCATGACATCTGCACGACCCGAACGGATCATATCCATTGCAACGCCGATAGCGTCGGTGGAAGCAGAGCATGCGGTGGAGACGGTGAGAACAGGACCCTTTGCCTTGAGATAGATCGAGACGTTACCGGGACCTTCGTTTGCGATGAGCATGGGGATGGTCATCGGGGAGAGACGGCGGGGACCCTTTTCGAAGAGGGTCTTGTAGCCCTGATCGTCGATTTCCTTACCACCGATACCAACACCGAGGATGCAACCTACGCGGTAGGGATCGAGGCCTTCAACAGGTGTCGCACCAACGGTATGCCAAGGTTTCGGGCATTCTTCGGTTGCTTCAGGGAGGGTGGCATAGCCAGCGTCAACCCACGCTTGCTTTGCAGCAGCAACAGCGTACTGGGAGAAGATTGCCAAACGCTTAGCTTCGCGGGGATCAATGTACTGACCCGGGTCAAAATCTTTCACTTCACCCGCGACCTTTACATTGAGGCGGGAAGTATCGAAACGCGTGATGGTGTTAATGCCGCAGCGTCCGTTACGAATTCCATCCCAGAACGTTGCGATATCATTGCCGAGGGGCGTGATGCAACCAATACCGGTAATAACGACTTTTTTCTTATCCATGATACGTTTCCTTTCTTAAATTATTTTGTCCATTCAACTGCAACGCCGCCATACACGAGGCCAGCGCCGAAGGCTGCAAAGATCATACGATCGCCGGTCTTGATGAGACCCTTCTTCACCATTTCATCGAGTGCGATTGGAATCGAAGCACTGGAAGTGTTGGCGAAGCGATCGATATTAACATAGAACTTTTCGACCGGCACATTGATACGCTTAACCGCAGCATCAATGATGCGAGTGTTGGCTTGGTGAGGCACAATCCATGTGATGTCCTTTTCGGTCCAGCCATAGTTTTCAAAGGTCTTCGAGATGATATCGCAGAAGCTACGCACCGCGAAGTTAAAGACTGCACGACCATCCATCTTGAGGTCGCCAGGAGCATTACGAGCGGTTTCTTCTGTGCGAACGCCACCTTCACGATGGATGGCTAAAGCACCTGTACCATCTGCACCGATGAGGTGGAAGCCCAAGCCGCCGGGAACATCGCTATTCTTCAAGACAACGGCACCTGCGCCATCACCGAAGAGGCAGCAAGTATTGCGGTCCGACCAGTTGATGGTACGGCTCATGATTTCGGTGGAGATAACGAGCACCGGGCGATCATCAATCTGCATCAAGCCCTTTGCAATCGTCAAACCATAAACAAAGCCAGGGCATGCTGCGCTGACATCAAATGCAGCAGCGTTCACCGCACCCAACATTCCCTGAATCACACATGCAGTGGAGGGATAAACAGCATAGTCAGGCGTTGTGGAAGTAACGATAATCGTACCGATTTCTTCAGGAGCGATACCCGCATCTTCCAATGCACGCTTTGCTGCGGTGCAACCTAAAGTAGAAGCGTTTTCTTCCGCGCTAACAATGTGACGCTGACGGATGCCCGTATGCGAAACAATCCATTCATCACTTGTATCAACGATCTTCGAGAGATCATCATTGGTCACGACGCGCGCGGGCACGGCAGACCCTGTTCCAACGATATGCGTATACATATAACTGCTCCTCTATAAAGAACAAATCTTGAAGTATTATCCCACAATCTGCACGAAAGTGCAAGTTTTTCTCTCCTTTTGCGCGGAGAGCATTCATAACTTATTGATTTTGCAATAAAAGTTCAAGATTCACAAAATCCTTTAAAGCGTTCCTTTGACATTTTTCGAATCATTCGCGTCGTTTTCTTGTGTTGGGGTTCGCCACCATGCGAGAAACTCCACATTTCCCTCGGGACCAAGAAGCGGCGATCGTTCACAGCCGAGCCATGTCAGTTGAAGCACTTCTGTACCAAATGTTTTGATCTCTTCCACCACGCGTTGACGAACGGCTTCATCACGAACCACCCCATGCGGAACGAATTCTCGACCCGCTTCAAATTGAGGCTTAATCAACGAGATAATTTGACTCCCAGGTGCGAGACAAGCTACCATTGGAGGAAGGATAAGTTTCAGCGAAATAAAAGAAACATCGGTCACGCCGAAGTGGGGTTGTTCAGGTAAGTCGGCGGGGGTTAAGTAACGCGCGTTGAATTGTTCCTTACACCAGACTCGTGGATCTGTGCGAAGACGATAGTGCAACTGATTTGTGCCAACATCAACCGCGAGGACGCGACGCGCGCCATGTTGGAGAAGACAATCGGTAAAGCCCCCTGTGGATGAGCCGACATCCAGACAGCAGAGTCCTTCCACATTGAGGGGATAGCAATCAAAGGCGCCTTGCAATTTTTCACCGCCACGCGAAACGAAGCGAGGTTTCTTTGCAAGTACAACCGTTGCATCCTCCGCGACAGATTGTGAAGCTTTGGTGGCGCGTTGACCATTGACCGAAACCTCTCCCGCCATAATGAGGCGCTGGGCGAGTTCGCGAGACTCCACCATTTGGTGAGCGACGAGCCATTGGTCAAGGCGTTGTTTGGCGGCCATCGAACTTACTCCTTGTAGCCGAGTTCTTTAAGAATAAAGTGATTTTTAAACCACTTCGGTTCGACCCGCACAAAGGGGACGATTTTACATCCATCGAGACCATACGCCTCAGCGATTTCGGGTTCTGAGCTTCGTTTCATGGCACGAAGATTTCGCCCTTTATTACCGATGACCATACCCTTTTGAGAGGCTCGGTTCACGAGGATGGTTGCATTCACTGTCCATGTGTTATCGGGATTCTCAATGATTGAATCAATCCGAACGCCGAGTTCGTGTGGGACTTCTTGATAGAGGCGACGGATGAGCTTCTCGCGTAAGATATCAGCGATGGCGAGTTTCCGAGGAAAATCCGAAACGATATCTTCGGGGAAGAGTAATTCCGGGACTTCGGGCGCATAAGAGAAGAGCATCTCTAAAAGCGCTTCACATCCCAATCCTGTCTCGGCGGAGACTTCCAACCATGGGATTTTGCGTGAGATTCCTTTCTCTGCACACAATTTTTCCCATGCCGCTTTGAAAGGTGCAGGGTCAAAGGATGGTGCATCGGCTTTGTTGAGCAAGAAGAAGGTCGGACAATCTTCGCTACGGGTCGCTCGCGACATCCATCCTTCATCTTCCATGCGTAACGGAGCTGAGGCGTCAAAGACAATCACGAGCATATCGGCGGATTCACCGGCTCCACGCGCCATACGATTCATCAATGTACCGAGTTCATTCTCCGCCTTATGTGCGCCTGGGGTATCGAGGAAGACCAATTGTCCACGCGATTCTGTCAAGATTCCACGGATACGATTACGCGTGGTTTGTTCCATACCTGAGACAATCGAAACCTTTTCGCCGACCAAACGGTTGACGAGTGTTGATTTCCCAGAGTTCGTCCTTCCGACAACAGCGACCATCGCCGCACGAAGCCCCCCGGAAGCAGAGGCCGTTGTATCATTCTTTGCCATACTTATATTATACGACAAACACCTCCCCCTTCGCAAGCAAAAAGCATCGCGTGCAAAAGAGAAGCGCTCATGCCATCCTTTTCGTTTTCAATCCGATACGCATCAAGCCAATGAACGACCGCATCCTTTACACCAACGAAAGAGCCTCCCCATCAACAAGGGCGGTGAATTAAACAAAGAGAGAGGCGAGCGGACTCGTCTCTCTCTTGTGACATGTCTTGGACCTTTTTAGGTGTAACGCAAGACTTCGTCCACCGTGGTGTAAGCATCGAGCACATTACGAATAGCGTCTTCACGCATCGTACGCATGCCGAGTTCACGCGCCTTTTCACGGATGACGAGGGTCGGTTCACGGGCGTTAATCATTTCACGCACGGGGTTGCTCATACGCAAGAATTCAAAGACGCCTTTACGACCTTTGTAACCCGTTGCATTACAAATCTTACACCCTTTACCGAAGGCGAACTTACGATTGCCGATATCCGCGCGCGTAAGACCGAGACGATTCAATGCATCATCATCGGGATCATAGAGTGTCTTACACCCCGCACAACATGTACGCACGAGACGCTGAGCGAGCACGGCTTGAAGGGTCGAAGAAATGAGGTACGGCGCCACATTCATATCCACCAAACGCGTCACAGCACCAGCCGCATCGTTGGTGTGAAGCGTGGAGAATACGAAGTGACCGGTGAGCGCTGCCTGAACAGCAATTTCAGCCGTTTCCAAGTCACGAATTTCGCCGACCATAATCACATCCGGGTCTTGACGCAAGAAGGCACGAAGCACTTTTGCGAAGGTGTTTCCCTGTTGCGGATTAATCGGCACCTGCACGAGACCTGCAATGTCATATTCGACAGGTTCTTCTGCGGTAAGAATCTTGGTGTCGGGCTTGTTGATTGCACGCAAGCACGAATAGAGTGTCGTCGTCTTACCGGAGCCTGTCGGACCCGTCACGATAAAGATGCCGTTGGGCTTTTCGATATCAATGGTGATGCCTTCGTAGATGTCTTCTGGCAAGCCAATGTTTTCGAGGTCCAACGAGACCGCCGAGCGGTCCAACACACGAAGCACCACAGATTCACCATGCACTGTCGGCAAGCAGGAAACACGGAGGTCCACCTGACGACCCGCTACGGTCAATGCAATACGACCGTCCTGCGGAACGCGGCGTTCTGCGATGTTGAGGTTTGCCAAGACTTTGATACGCGAAATAATCGGCAATGCCATCGAGAGTGGCGGCGGATTCATTTCGTACAACGCGCCGTCCACGCGATAACGAATCTTAAAGTCTTTTTCGAAGGGTTCGATGTGAATATCGGAAGCACGATCTGTAATCGCTTGGTAAAGCACGAGGTTGACGAAGCGAATCACAGGTGCAGATGCAGCAGCCGATTCAATGCCCTTTTCGTCATCCCCCATGCCATCGAGTTCACCCATGTCTTCGATAAGCGCATCCGAGACATCCGAACCCGAGAAGTATTCGTCAATCACCGCCTTGAGCGCGGCTTCCGGCACAAAGACAAAACGAATTTCACGCGAAAGCAAGAAGGTCAACTCGTCAATCACATCTGTTTCAACGAGGTCTGCCGTTGCGAAGGTTGCGTATTCCGATGTTGCTTCAACGGGGACGAGCGAATGTTGACGCACGCTACCGACAGGGACGAGATTCTTCAAGGTCTCATCAAAAACCACTGATGAGAGTTCAATCACATCCGTCCCTTGGCTACCAGCCATAAGCGTCAACAAATCCTCTTCCGAAAGGGCTCCGGTCTCAAGGATTTGAGTCTTATAGGGGGTGCCATCGGTGAGGTTCGCACGGACCATTGTCTGTGCTTGCTCCTCATCGATAAACCCATTTTCGAGAACAAGCTCGACTAATGGCGGGAGTTGAAATCCGTCCATTTTATTCTCCCATCATTTCCTTAAGCTTTTGGACTGTTGTTTCAGGGTCCTGAGCCTTGGTCACGAGATCTTCGTAAGAAATCTTACCTTCTGCATAGAGGTTCAACAACGAGGTGTCGAGCTGTACCATGCCGTACTTCGCACCGGTTTGAATATCGGAGCTAATCTGGAAGGTCTTGTTATCACGAATACGCGAACGAATCGAGGGGGTACTCATCATGATTTCGAAGGCTGCGCAACGCCCCTTGCCACCCTTATCCGCACGCGGCAAGAGCACCTGTGAAATCACCGCAACGAGCGACATAGAGAGCTGCGTACGCACCTGTTCTTGTTGGTTCGTGGGGAAGGAGTCAATGATACGGTCCACCGTGGAGGCAGCACCCGTGGTGTGCAAGGTTCCGAAGACCAAGTGACCAGTTTCTGCAGCGGAGATAGCGGCAGAGATGGTTTCCAAGTCACGCATTTCACCGACGAGAATCACATCCGGGTCTTGACGCAAGGCACGACGAATAGCTTCTGCGAAGCTTGGTACGTCTGCACCTACTTCACGCTGCGTGACGAGCGACTTCTTTGAATAGTGATAGAATTCAATCGGGTCTTCAATCGTAATGATGTGGCAGTCGCGGTCATGATTGATGATGTTGATCATCGAGGCGAGCGTGGTCGACTTACCCGAACCCGTCGGACCGGTCACAAGAATCAATCCACGCGGCTTGTAAAGCAATTCATGCACCGCTTCTGGCAAGCCGAGTTGTTCAAGCGTAAGAATCGTCGAGGGAATCTGACGCAAAACGAGACCGTAGTTATGGCGTTCTTTAAAGATGGAGACACGGAAACGCGCAGCTTCCGAGAATGCCAAACCAAAGTCTGCACCGCCATTCTTTTCCACTTCAGCGATTTGTTCTTCGGTGGCGATTTCACACACCATCTTTGCGGTATCTGCCGGGGTAAAATCGGGGCAGTCGAGGGGTTCCAAAGCACCCGAGCAACGCAAGACAGGAGGACGACCCACACGAATATGAAGGTCTGAGGAGCCTTCATCAACGGCGGCCTGCATGAGGTCGTTCATGGTGATTGCAGTTTCAGCTTGTGCTGCTAATTCATGAATATCAACGTGACTCATTCTTCATCTCCCATCGTTACGCGGAGCACTTCCGCCAAAGTTGTCATACCTGAGGAAACCTTCAACATGCCATCCTCACGCAAAGTACGCATGCCCATTTCACGAACGCGAGCACGCAATTCGATGGTTGGGGCTTTATCAAAAATCATACGCTGGACCGTGTCATCTACGGAGAAGATTTCAAAGAGACCTTTACGACCTTTGTAACCCGACTTTCCGCAGACTGGACATCCCGCGCCCTTAAACATTTGCATCGTGTCAGCATCCTTTGAGAAGGTGCCAAGCATTTTGCGTTCACGATCAGTGGGGATATACTCTTCACGGCACTTTTCGCAAATGGCACGCACAAGACGTTGCGCCATTGCTGCACGCAGTGCTGATGCCACCAAGAAGGGCTTAATACCGATATCCGTCAAACGCGTCACTGCAGAGGGCGCATCGTTGGTGTGAAGCGTGGAGAACACCAAGTGACCGGTGAGAGCAGCTTCCATTGCGATTTCTGCTGTTTCATGGTCACGAATTTCACCGATCATCACGATGTTTGGTGCCTGACGCAAGATGGAACGCAAAGCTGCCGAGAAGTCCAAGCCAACCGCGCGATTCACCTGCACCTGGTTAATACCGCTGAGCTGATATTCGACCGGGTCTTCAACCGTAATCAACTTCTTGTCCGGGCGGTTAATCTGACCCAAGCAAGCATACAGTGTCGTCGTCTTACCGGAACCCGTCGGACCCGTCACGAGAATCACGCCGTCTGGCAACCCAATGAGACGCTCAAACTTGGCTTGGTCGTCTGACAAGAAGCCCAACTGCGGCAAACCTAAGGCGAGGTTTTGTTTATCCAAAATACGCATGACGATGGATTCGCCGAAGTTCGTTGGCACGGTGCTCACACGGAGGTCCAACTCACGATCGCCAACCTTAATCTGAATACGACCGTCCTGCGGGATGCGGCGTTCCGAAAGGTCCATATTCGCCATCAACTTCAAACGCGAAATAATAGCACCCTGCAAACGCTTCGGCGGGTCATCCATTTCACGCAAGGCACCATCGATACGGAAACGCACACGGAAACGCTTTTCTTGCGGTTCCACATGAATATCGGAGGCCTTCATCTTACACGCATCCATCAAGATGAGGTTCACCAAACGAATGACCGGCGCATCGCCTTCGTCATCGCCGCCCTCAATCTCCATTTCCTTGCGTTGAGCTACGAGACCATCGTCGTCTGTCGCGTTAGGATCAAAGGTGATGGGATAAAACTTATCGAGCAAACGGCGAACATCGCCACGCGTCACCACGACAAAGTCAGCATTGCGACCATTGAGACGATAGCGAATCGCGTCCTGCGCGTCATAGTTTGCGGGGTCACAAATTGCGACCATCACCGTATCGCCATCATCTTGCAATGGCACCGCCATCATCTTGCGTGCCGTTTGTGCATCTAACAATTTTGCCGTCTCTGGTGGAATATCATCCCCATCTACAGAAGCGAAGGGCATACCAAATTGTTCTGCCAATGTGCCGAGCACATCTTCTTCTGAGATTTTACCTGATTCCACGAGCCAATCCAAAGGCGTCTGTCCCTCATTGCGTTCAACAGTGAGGGCTTCGGCCAATTGATCCTCGGTCAAAAGTCCAGTTTCTTGTAATACCTGTAAGGCATATTCATCATTCGTTGTCACAGCTCGGTCTCTCCGAAAGCGTTCATCGATTCTTTTATACTATAGCAAAAATAAGCCTAAACCTCAAGTTTTTTCCATCAAAAAGTAGAATCTCTACCCCCCTCTCGCTCCTTTTTTAAAAAAGTTAAAAAAAGACTTGCATTTCTTTTTGACTTTTGCAATAATATACCCCGATTTTCATTCAGGAGAGGTGGCCGAGTGGTCGAAGGCGCAAGACTGGAAATCTTGTGTACTCCTTGTGGGTACCGTGGGTTCAAATCCCACCCTCTCCGCCAGTTTAAGTAGAGCCCCGCGAAAGCGAGGTTTTTTTGTTTTTATCCCCCCGCAACGACAAACATTCAACCGCACCTCTACAACCATTTTCCCCGACCCATTTCTTCATTCTCCCCACGCACGCAGCAAGAGGAATAACATTCCATCGCCGATTGAGGTGTCTCAAAAGAAAACACAACGGCACCCTCTCACTGAGTGCCGTTGCAAAAGAGGTCCAAGGAACCATTTAGTGCTCCTCAACCACCGTACAATTGACGAGGTGAGGATATTCACGACTCGGCATCTCTTTGATGTAGAGGTTTCGACGCAAGCGAATCGCAAACATTCTTGGGGCGGCGTTTGAAACAGCAATTGCATCAACATCCGACTTATCATCCACCACAACAATCCGCTTGCCATGATACGGCACCCACACACCATTGATTTCTTCCGCGCCTAAGATTTTACCCGCATACGCATTGATGCGAACGCCATCGGCATTGATTTTTCCACTCAACCATAAAATCCCGGCGTTATTGATCATTGCATTCACAATCGTTGAACCCTCGCGAATGGAGAGCTGTCCGTGATTATTAATGGGAGCTTCACTGCCTTTGTTACGGAATAAGAGTTCGGTTGTACGCGAATCTCCCCAGAGACTCTTCGATGCTGATACACCCGTCCATGTACGAAGCGCAGTTGCCGTCAAGATAGCACTTCCACTATTCTCCAAGCTCGTACTGATGGATTGGTCACACCACAACAAGCCTTGGTTTTCAAGAATGCTACTCGTGCATTGCAAAAGGGTCAATGTTCCCGCGTTTGAAATATTGCTAACTTCCGAACCCTCCAATGTCATCGACGCTCCATGATCATTAAAGACCAAGGATGCCGCCATCTTTTGAATGGTACAAGTCGCCCCCTCGCGATTAAAAAGGGTCTCAAGACCACTTTGATCTGCGATGGTACAGGACCCATAATTATCAATTCCCGAATAATAGAGATCCACACGGTTCATTTCAAGGCGATCAAAGACCCGTCGTAATTCTTGCAAGTTAGAGATTAAGGTTGACACATCTCTCGTAAGCGCATGCTGAATCGCATCCACCAACGAGACTTCCACATTACCAATCTTGGAGCGAGCCACTGAAAGCTTCCCATGGTTGATAACGCGGGTATGCACCTTCATCTCCTCAAGCACAAGCGAACCTCTCGTACGAATTTCGTAGAATTCGCGTCCCGCATGCGAAGCTGCTTGTCGCTTTGAATAACCAAAGAGTGTACCTCCTTTGAGAATAAGGGTTCCTCCCTCTTCCACGAGAATATCACTATCTTCAATGGAATTCCCATCCATATGAAGCGTGACAACCGCACCTTGAGGAACAAAAATGGTCGAATCCAAAATATGCTTCTCCGTGAGGTAATAATCTCCCGAAGCTAAAGGTCCCGCCTTCACATCCAGCACCACTGCATGCAACGGAATCTTTTTCTTCAACTTTAAACGCTCCTCTGGCGAACACTTTGAGAGAATAAGATTCCGAATCGATGCATTGTCTTCTACTTCTAACAATTCAAACAACGATTGTTTGTCCGAGATACGCTGAACCATCCGATAACGCACGCTGACATCGACTTCTTGTTTGGCAATCTCAGCAAGCACCTCGAGGTCCGTTAACTTATCAATCGCCAACATACGAATGGAAGTGTTCGTTTCCTTTTGAGCAATCGTCGCAAGAAGGGTTTGATCGGTTACTTTCTGAACAGCAAGCTTACGAATAGAAACATCGCGTTCGTTTTGTGCAACGACTGCAAGTGCCGTGGGCTCGGTGAGTTTCTCCACCGCACACATGCGAATGGAAGTATCTGTTTCCTTTTGAGCAATCGTTGCAAGAAGGGTTTGGTCGGTTACTTTCTGAACAGCAAGCTTACGAATGGAAACATCGCGTTCGTTTTGTGCAACAATTGCAAGTGCCGTGGGCTCGGTGAGTTTCTCCACCGCACACATGCGAATGGAAGTATCTGTATCCTTTTGAGCAATGTTCGCAAGAAGGGTTTGATCGGTTATTTTCTGAACAGCAAGTTTACGAATAGAAACCTCGCGTTCGGTTTGTGCAACGGCTGCAAGTGCGGAGGGTTCGGTGAGTTTCTCCACTGCACACTGACGCACCACTGCATCTGTTGCATGCTTCGCCAAGGTTGCAAGTTCCTTTTGCTGCGTCACCTTCTCTACCGCCAAGAGACGAATCGATGCATCGCTATCCTTTTGTGCGAGCGTTGCAAGCAATGCCTGATCCACCACTCCCATAACGGCACGCTTACGAATGGAATCTTCGCGTTCGTTCTTGGCAATGATTGCAAGGATATTCGCATCCTTCACTCTTGAAACCGCAAAGGCACGAATGGAAGTGTCGCTATCCTTTTGTGCAATCTCTGCGAGGAGCGCTTGATTCGAAAGTTTCTCAACTGCAATCCGACGCACCGTAGCGTCTTCTTCCGTCTGTGCAATGCGCTCCAGCGTGGAGGGATCCGTTAAGCGTTGCGTAGCGACCGCACGAATAGAAGGCTCCCTATCCGTTTGTGCAACGACGGCAAGCACCTCTTGATCCATAAGATATCTCACCGCTTCAAGACGCTCTTCAACAACCGATGATGTCTTTAGCTGTTGTGCATAGTACGCTTGCTTCAAAGGATGCTCTACGGGTAAACGCTGACACGCCGCAGTACGAATCTCTGGAGAAGCAGCGGTTTGAGCCACATCCGCCAAACGATCTACACCCTCAATCTTTTCAAGTGCAGCTTGACACTCAACAAGCGCACGCGTACTCTTTGCAATCTCAACATAATAGCGTTGCTTCTCTGCTTCCGACAAGAACACAAGCGCTCGCTGACGAAGGTGTTCATCGGTCGCCTCACGAGCAAACTTCGCCAAAAGCGCTTCATCCGAAATCTTATCAAATGCCATCGCGCGAATACGATGATGCGTCTCTTGCTGAACCACTTCAGCCAACACCGTCTGATCCTCTAATCGCTGCACCGCCAAATAACGATGTACAGTATTTGAATCCGTTTGTGCAATGTGAGCCAATTCTTGCTGCACCTCCGCTTTCTCCGCTTGAGAGAGCGATTGATACGCATTATCCCCCGCCCAACGCGTACTATTTAAGGGATGCGTCAACTGTTGTGCTACCGACAAGCACCCACAACAAAAGAGCGCTCCCAATGCACTTAATCCAACCACTTTTACATGTCTCGATTTCATCTTCAAAAATCCTTCATATTCCTACGCAACCCTTATAAAAAACCTAAATTCGTAATCGGTATCCACCATCCTGAAGAGGTTCGATTTAAAACACCAAACTGCCAAGAAGAGAACTTCGACCATACCGAATAGACCGGTTCCTCCACAAATGCCCCATACTCATTCTCAACCATCCGTGAATCCACAGGAGAAATATATTTTCGACCCGAAACATTAATCATCCCCAACTGAAGCCCTGATCCCAACTTTTTCGTATAATTTATCGCGCCGAGCTGAATGCCATACGCCTCACGCATAGCAAGATTAATCGTACCCAACTGTATCCCGTCAAGATGCGCCGAATGCGTCACAAGCCCAGCCATCTGTATCCCATCTGTATAAGAGAAAGAATCATCCATCGTCAAACTCGCCACACCAGAACATTGCACCCCGACCAAATCCTCTTTCGTCCTAGAAAACACCCCCGCCAATTGCACCCCTCGCGTATTCGTCTCTGAAATAGCAAACAAACTCGCCAATTGTCCTCCAACAACCTCTTCCTCTGCTCCAGAAATAAGCCCTGCAACTTGTATCCCGTACAACGCTTTCGTTACAGAAAAAAGACCCGCAAATTCAAAGACCCCAATTTGCTCACTCACCGAAGCCCCTCCCACAAGGCTGAGCCCATTCACTTCCTTATCTCCCGCAAGCAATAATGAGAAATGAACCCCATTCACCTCCGAATCTTGTGAAATAAAATCCGCGAGTTTCGCACCATAAATCTTATTGGCGAGTTTGAAATTCAAATTCTTCCCAGACGAAAGAAACGGTACGGTAAATGGAGAGGTCGGCACAACCCCATACGCCACGCGATCCCTATCCTTTATACAACCCGTAGTCAATAAAAGACCTAAAAGCAAAAAGCAAAAGAATGTTTTCATTCATTCAATCCTTTAATAACAACCATAAACGAATACCAAAAGTATACCCCAACCCACTTTCATTGTCAATGGATTTTATCCCCATGACAGGTTATAAAACCCGCTTTCACAGACCTAACATAAACGCGACAAAAGAGACCGATGGGAATCAGCCTCTTTTGCCAAGCTATGAACAAAAATATGTTTTTGTTTCTTAGGCCATGCGGCGACGGCGAAGTGCAACACCAGCCACACCGAGAGCCAAGAGCGCCAACACGGTCGGTTCAGGAACAGCAACCTGAGAGAAGGTGAGGTTGGCCGTACCTGCAACAGGAACACCACCATTAACAACACCCCAATCAGTGATTGCAGCATCAAAGGATGCACCCCAAGTATTGCCATCCGTATTGGAGAGGAAGACATAGTAGGTTGCATTCGCGTCAGGAGTGGTTGTCATCGAAAGATAACCTTCGTTAGCTTCCGTTGCATCATAAATCACAAAACCAGCATCTGTTGTTGCGCTGTAGTTCGAAAGGCTTTCCCAAACATCCTTCGCTGCAGTTGTTGTTCCAGCCGTCGTGTAAACGAGCGTCGTGGAATAACCAGAAGTGAAAGGAACTGCTTCTGTTGCGGTCCAATTAATCGCAAGCGCCTGTGCAAAGGTTGCCATACAAACAACAGCTGCGAGAGTTAATAACTTTTTCATCTTAAAATTTCTCCTTATTTCGTGAAATTCTTTTTACGGCGTAATGCCACACCAGCAACGCCAAAAGCTAAAAGTGCCAAAACTGTCGGTTCAGGAGTCATTGCATTAGTCCAAGTACCACCGAGCCAACCGTCAAAATCAAAATAGTCCTCAACTTGGATGGAGCCTGCTACATTACTAACGTAAACACCATCAACTGCGTCCGACCCTGTCTTAACAGTTACTTCGGAATTTGTACCTGCAACGGCATACTCGCCAGATTTACCGTCTTTATTATTGACGACCACCATGTAGTAGTAACCGCTACCATCAACCAGATTCGTCTGTGTATCTGGATTCGGAGGTAACCCATTTGCGTAAGCAGCCACTCGACCATCAGACAAGCCTTCCGTGGTTGGGTCCATAACATAGCCGTCATAGACATTTGTCTTGGTCTCAGCAACCACCTTGTCATACGCAGCCTTAGCGGCAGCCTCAGCGGTTTCACCTAATGCTTCAGCAGAATAGACAAAGTAAATGTTAAAGCCAAGCGTAAGGTTGCCACTTTCATCCGCAGTGTACGCCCAAGATTCAACATTGTAGTCTGAGTTTGGCACTGTCCAAGCAACGGTTACCGCTTGCGTAACCGCAGCGGCAACCAAAGCCAAAGAGAGTGTAAGCCATTTCTTCATAAGTTTATCCCTTTATATCGGGAACCTCACCTTTCATCACTTGCGATAGTAGTAAGCGGCAGCACCAGCAGGGAAAACATCCGTTCCCTCTACTACATCCACATAGGCGCCATTGCCAGAAGCCGGGGGCTTCGTCCAGTTATCACCATTGTAACGAAGAATGTAATAGTCGTAAGACCCTTCCTTCACACAATAGATAAGGTCACCCTTTGTAGCTTCGCCACCATCAACCTTGATGTCGTTATACTCAACAGCTGCGGAGGTTGCATTACCAAAAGCGACAAATCCCGATTGGGGGGTAACGCTGACCTCAGTGCTTGATTGTTCGCCACAGAAAACAGTAGCAGAAACATCCGTTTTACTTGTCTTCATCCACAAAATGGTTTCTGCAGGAATTTCAGTGTCGTCTTTATTGTTACCTTCGCCATCAACCCACGCACCACCATCAACCTTATAAATGTTGGTAGTGTCGTTAGCGGCATAAACGGTCGTACCCGTCGTGTAAGCTACAGGGGGAAGGATTTCCGCCAAAGTCAATGTTGTAGCAGTACCTCCGCCTGTGATATCAAAACCCTTCACAGGAACGATGAGGAACTGATAGTAGTTGTTTGAAACAACCGCATCCTTTTGAATAACGACAGCAGTGTTGTTCCCTGCAACTTCTGCGGCCATAACGGTGCCAGCTGCGAGTGCACAGCCAACAAGTGTAAGCATCGACTTTTTCATAGCTTTCTCCTTTTATTTATTCCGCAATCAAGCGATAGAAACGTTGTGTCTCTTTGGGAGACTGCGGAATTTTAATCTGAGTAGATTCCTTAACACGCAAACAAGTATAGCGCTTTTCAAAATTATTTGCAAGCGTTTTTTTACTGTTGTCGTCAAGATTTTCATTGATGCCTGCAAGAAGGGTCTCCGCGATTGTATCAAAATTGACCCATTCTTCACTGAGCGAAGCCTTTGTTTGTAGGGTGTATGTGAGAACATCCGATGATTTACACGACAAGGCAAAGCCGTCTTCAATAGGCGCTGTTGCAACCATTGCAGGTGTCAAATGTTCTGTAAGCTTATCACCCGTAAGCGTTGATTCTGTGCCATCCTCATTTGTCACAAGCAACGATTCAATATCTAAAGTGGTTGTGGCGAGCGTTGGATTCTTAATGGTTGTGTAAGCGTCCGTTGTAAACTCTAAATCTAAAAGTGCGTCACGCACATTACCACCCATTGCTGGTTGATTTAAAAGAATGAATGCCGTAACTTGCGAGCCACCCCAAGAATGAACAACATCTCCAACCGAAAGCGTATCGGTTTCAGGATCATAAGAACGCGAATCAAATCG
>JAUNQZ010000119.1 GCA_030535915.1 bacterium | reverse complement strand
CTTGCAGTTGTTCTCCTTGTAAGAATTTTATTACCCACACGAGCAGCGTTTTTAAATCCCTATACACTAACCTTAGATGTAAGTATAAAACGATTAGCAACTTTTTTCCATGCTGGAATCCCTCTTTCATTGCGTGGAATTTGTTGTATCCTTTTGGGATTAACGCTTGCAGGTCGTGCTGCAATTTTGGCAACGACAAATATGAATCAAATGCCCATTGCAGGACCGTTCTTACTCGCAACATTTAATGCACAAGGATTTATCGATTGGTTTTTAATTGAATGCCTTGATTTTGCGTTCTTCTATTTTTCAATTCTCTCTGCCACAACGTTCTTTCGTTTGTGGCACTTATTGAAACCAATTCCAGGTTTTGTTGCCGATACTTTTTTCATTGCCGCATATCCCTTTACACGATTAAAATTACACATACAATTTTTAGTTTTAATCCTTGGGGGAATGCTTCTTTTTGCAGCGGTTCAAGCGCTCAATCCAAACATTGAAAGTCTCTTTCAAATCACTACAACCTTTCAAGAGGATTTTCCTCCTTTAGAAGCACAATACATTCAAAACTTATTTAATTTGCAATCGCTTCCAATAGGTCTTTGGCATCTTACGCTTTCACTATTAACAATGTTGAATGTCTTAATTCAAATTGCTGATATTTTATTAATGTTTGGTTTTCTTTTCCTCATTGCGCTACTGATGCGTGCGAAGTATATTCATCTCTTCATTCACGAAGCCTTACAATTAATTTGTGGAAGATTTAAAATGTTTCGTATTGGGGTAATTAATCTAACCCCCATCCTACTCTTTTTACTTTTCCCATTCATTTATTTCATCATTGCTGTATTTGTAATTTGTTTAGCGAAGTCATTTGTTTATGTGGTGTGAAGCCTATAAAGATGGATCTATAATTACCGTGAAGCTTACCCCGCGTGCTTCACGAAACGCGATTCTTGGAACAGAAGAGACCTGGCTTCGTGTAGCCTTAACAGCACCACCTGTTGATGGCAAAGCGAATGAAGCTGCGCGTCGTTTTATCGCAGAAACTCTAGATCTTCCGCGAAGTGCCGTCCAGCTTGTAACAGGACAAACAGCCCGTTTAAAGCGCTTTGCAATTGCAACGCTTTCCCCTGAAGAGACTATAAAGCGTCTAGCCATTAATTAAATAATAAAGGCTTTCGGAAAAAACGAAAGCCTTTATTATAAACTTCTTCCTTACAAATTTACTGAATGCGATAAATATCAGCACCAAGAGCTTTTAAATGTTCTTCAATTGACTCGTATCCACGATCGATTGACTGTGCATTTAAAATTCGTGTTTCACCTTTTGCACAAAGTGCTGCAATAATTAAAGCCATGCCCGCACGAATATCAGGGCTTGAAACGATACTTCCTTGAAGGATGGTAGGACCTGTCACAACCGCACGGTGTGGATCACATTGAACAATCTTCGCTCCCATACCAATGAGATGATCAACAAAGTAAAGACGACTTTCAAACATTTTTTCAAAGAAAAGTTCAGTTCCTCGCGTTTGCGTTGCCAAAACAATAAGAACACTCAAGAGATCGGAAGGAGTCATTGGCCAAGGGCCATCTTCGATTTTAGGAATCGCAGCACCAAGATCATATGCCGTACGAAGGTTTTGTTTTGCAGGCAAACGAAGCGTTGTACCATCAATCGTCCAACGAACGCCAAACTTCTTAAAGACTGGAGCAAGCACTGTCATATCTTGAGGTTCAACATTTTCAAGTGTCAATGCGCCACGGGTAACAAGTGCTGCAACCATATAAGAGGCTGCCTCAATCGTATCACTCCCAACACGAAAAGTGCCGCCTTTAAGCTTTTTAACCCCACGAATAACAAGACGATTTGTTCCTACACCTTCAATCGTTGCACCCATTTGGATAAGCATCTCACAAAGGTTCTGGACATGCGGTTCGCATGCAGTATTATAAAAGGTTGTCTCATCTTCAATTGAAGCTGCAAGCATGAGAAGATTTTCAGTTGCCATTACAGAAGCTTCATCTAACATAAAATAAGCACCATGAAGCTTTTTCGCGATTACTGTACAAGCGCCATTCTTCCAAAATGAAGTTTTTGCACCAAGCGCTTCAAAGCCCATAACATGCGTATCAAGACGACGACGACCGATACTATCGCCTCCTGGAGCTGCACGAAGCCGAATCTTTCCTTGGCGAGCCAAAGCTGGTGCTACAAAAAGAAAAGAGGTTCGAATTTTTGAACAAATCTCTGCTGGAATCTCAGCTTCTTTGCGTAAACGACGAGCATCAATGTAAGCTGTGTGAGCTTTAGAATCATACGTAACCTTCGCTCCAAGCGCTCGTAACCCCTCAATCATAACACAAACATCTGCAATATGTGGCAAATTTGTAAGCGTAACGGGTTCTGTTGCAAGCAAAGCAGCAGCAAGCATTGGAAGTGCTGCATTCTTGTTGCCTGGGACAACATGAATACCACTAATTGGATTTCCACCACGAATCACAAGCGTTGACATAATTGTGATTCCTTTCTTAATTCATTCGTTGACGGAGGGCTTTTAGCGCCGTCCAGTTTTCCATCTTCATTGGACGAGCGATGGCTTCATCAAGCAGTTGGAGACGCATTGGATGATGGATTGAAAGGCACGGAATACCTTCAAAAAGAAGCCATTTCCCAATCGCAAGTGAAGCCGCAGAAGCATTTGGGAAAAGGGTTGATCCTGCATATGGGCCAAGGAATAAAATAGCTTTAGGTGAAAGTGTACGAATTTCACGCTTAAGCCATTCAGAACAGCGTAACATTGCATCACGAGGGGGGCGTCCTTGAACAGGGCATCGGATTGCATGTGTAAGATAAACATCATGAGGAGAAAGTTGAATGGATTCAAGCATCTTCCACAGCATTTCTCCTGCAGGCCCTTCAAGGCGAGATCCAATTGCCTCAGGACGATTACCTAACATATAGGCGCCATTAATCACCATCACCTTAGGCGCTAGCCGTACACCTTGCGAAGCACATCTCGAAGCATTCGCGAGAGAACACATTTGACATGCTGTTATTTCTTTATTTAATACGCTTATTGTAGCCTTTAACACCTCTTCATTTGGAGGTTGAGATGACACCTTGTCCGCTGGTCTTGTAATCGTTGATGCTGTTGGTATAGATTTTATTGAAGTTATAGTTGGCTTGACAACTTTAACCGGTGTGCAAAATGTTGACCAAAGGTCCTTGTCTACATGAAGTGTTTTAACTCCACTCTCTCGAAGTTGAGTAACGGCTTCAATGGCGGCATCAATCGCGTGTACAGCAGGATGTTGCGTGGGATCAAAAGGTTTTTGATTAGGCATAAGCATGCATCCCCCTAGGGAAAAGAAGATTTAAAGTGTTTTCGGAAAGGCCCAAGGACGCAAGTATATTTGGTAAAACATTGCTCCAGGTCAAGGTCAACAAAATAAATAAAATTCCGACACCAAGAAGTATAAAACGAGTTTTACTCTGTTTAGGAAAATGTAATGCGGAGATATAAATTAACCATGTCGCCATTGACCATTGTTCTTTGGGATCCCATTGCCAATAGGCCCCCCAGACTTCATTTCCCCAAATTGATCCCAATGCCAACGCGAGTGTAAGAAAAAAGAAACCCCAAACAAAAGAAATATTTGCAGCAACCATAAACTCTGTGCGTTGTTTCCAACGAGCAACACAAAGTAAAACAAAAGATCGCGTTAAAAGTGTATACGCAATCATATAACCCAAAATATGAGGAACGAAAAATGGGCTTTGTAAAGCTGGCATTAATGGTTTTACTGCATGTGAAAATATAAAAACCATTGGGAATAAAAAGAGGCTTCCAATAAAAGCATCAAATCGTGTTGCGTCTATTTTTGCTTTTATAGATGTCAAAGCCGTACTTAATACAAGTAGTAATGGAATCCAAAGAAATGCCTCAAAAACATTTCTCATGGGAGGATAAGCTACAGCATACCATCGTATTCCAAGTGTCATCAAAGAAAGAAACGCAACACCCCCCCAAAGGATATGACGAATTTTTGATTTTATAGGAAATATCGAAATAGAAAATGCAAGTCCAAATTGGAAAAGAAGCATAAACGAAAGAAAGGAGAAGTCAAATTTCATCGTG
>JAUNQZ010000118.1 GCA_030535915.1 bacterium | reverse complement strand
GAAGTCTAAGCCCACGCGGCGCCTGAGCGCCAACCACGGTAAAGGGGCGCTGAAACCAATTAGGAATGAGGAATGCGTGGATGCGTCAGCATTGCAAAATCAATTCATAATTCGTAATTCGAGCAACGCGCACCATTTTGCGTCTTAGCGGGTAAATCAAATTTCGTGTGTTTCGTGGTTTAAAATATGCTATAATGACACCTATGAAGCTCTCCGTTATCCTTCCCGTCTACAACATCGCGCCCTACCTCACGGCGTGTTTAGACTCCGTGTTAGCGCAAAGCTACACCGATTGGGAATGCATCTGCATTAACGACGGCAGCTCCGATGGTTCAGGCGACATCCTCGATGCGTATGCAGAGAAAGATGCGCGCTTCCGGGTTTTTCATCAAGCCAATGCAGGCGTTTCCGCTGCGCGTAACTTTGCCTTACAGCAAGTGCGTGGCGATTATGTCACCTTTGTAGACGGCGACGATCTTCTCCTTCCCGAATGGTTCGCCACGGCTGCAACTGCCATTGACGAACACCATCCCGATATGGTACGCCAAATGTACCAAGTCTTACTCCCTGATGAAAGACGCTATACCTTAATGGAAGTAAAGCCAGGTGTACTTCGCAATCGCACCGAACTCTTGCGTTGGGGCGCAAGGACCTTTATCACCGATGGTTATTTATGGCTCTACTTTGTCAAACGGGAATTATTAGATGGAGTGACCTTCGCCTCACAACTCAAAGTAAAAGAAGACTGCATTTTTGACCTCTATCTTCTTCTACGCCTTGAGAGTGTTGTCCAAACCGCCTATAAAGGTTACCTCTATCGCTATCGCGAAAACTCCGCCGTCAATCAATTCCATCGTCCAGAAGTCTACTCCACCTTTGCTGATGCTGCATTAGTATATTGGCAAGAACACCAAGCGACATATGACACCCATCACGCCAAACGCGCCTTAGCCTTAGCGTTAATGTATTCCATTCACCTTGATATGTTAGAATGGATTGAGCGTTATGGGAAAGGACATAAGGATATCACAAAGCACGAAACCCGCTGCGCCATTCAAACCTATCACAAACGCCTACATACGCTCGGCGTCTTATCCTTCACGCATTTACACTTCCATTGGATTATCGCCTACTACCTCTATCTCTGGTTTAGGCTCGTAGCACCCATTCGCCTTCTCAAACGCATTACGCGTTGGCGTCAAGCACGTATGCGCAAACATCGATTTACAAATCATAATTCATAATTGAAGTAAAGCGCAAAGCTTCGCATCCAACCCTTTTCGAGACTTATTTCCCTTTACGCAAGAAACGATAAAGTTTAAGCGGTGTATAAATCAGCAACTTCGCAAGCATTGGCGAGGGGAACATCTTCAACACCCCAATCACCCATGCCTTCCGCCTCGGGATTTTCCCATAGGGTCGCATCGCAAGAAGATTCTTCAACCAAAGATGAAAACACGCCTTGCGCGTCTGCGAAGAAGCTCTAAAATAAAACTCATACGCCGTGTAATAGAGTTGACTTACGAAAAAATGGAAAAAGCGTTCCCGTCCACCTTCAACACGATCAATCAATCCTTTTTCAAAGAGTGCTACACGCATTTCCCCATAAGCCAAGAGCCAATCCCGCACCTGCTCCATTGACGCACACCCCTTATACGAAGCATTGTCCCGCAGACGATAAAAATAAGTTGGCGCACCTTGCACATGAAGGACCGCACGCAACCGAAAAAATGCCATCAATGAAAAAAGCGTATCCTCCGCGAAACGATAGGGTTGAAACTCTAAACCTGCTAACGCTTCTCGTTTAAAGAGATGCAAACATGCCGACCCATAAAAACGAAAAAAGGTAGCATACGCCTTCACTGAAAGCACCTGCGATTGACGCACCTCTTCTTCCTTAAAAGACGGCGACGCCACACCCATTGCGAGCTCCAATACACACCCATCCACTTCAGGATGCGCGATAATTCCTTGTGCAATGGATGCCAATGCCGTGGGGAAAATCAAATCATCCCCATCAACAAACCAAACCCATTCGCCTTGCGCCGCTTGCAATCCCGCATTCCGCGTAGCCGAAACCCCTGCATTCGCTTGATGAAAGACCCTAAAGCGTGCATCTTTCTCAGCATACGCATCGAGAATCTCCCCCGAATCATCCGTACTTCCATCATCAATGCAAATGCATTCCCAATCGGTAAAACTCTGCGCCAATACCGACTCCAAGCACTCCCGCAGATAAGGCGCTACATTATAGACCGGTATGATGATAGAAAACTTCGCCATAATTTAAACCACGAAACGTATCCAATTACGAATTACGAATTATGATTTACGAATTTTTAACCAATTATGAATTATGAATTGAGTAATTTTCGATAGATGTTAGCCACTGGTCAAATAATGGACATTGAAAACGAATCGTTTCGAGCCCAATCTTTTTCGCGATTGAGGTCCCCATCGTAACTTTGTGATAGCGAGGATTCCACTTCATAAGTCGTTTTGAGGGGGCTGTCTCTGGACTATTATTTATAGACTCTGGACCACCGCTAGATTGTTTGAGGGCATCTTCAATGTTAGAGTTATCAACACCCAATTCGGTTGCTAAAATTTGTGCGTCACTAAAAAGGAGTGCTTCAAATTCATGAACAACAACATAGGGCAAAAAGCGGTTCTTTGGATTTAATCTGTCATATTCTAAACAGATTTTATCAACTGCCATTGAAGATAATTTTTCCTCAATTTGAGCAGGGGTTGCATTCTTTGGAAGTTCATCTTTACCTGGCCATTCTTTGAGACCATAATAATCTACGAAAGTTGACACCAAGTGGACGCTTTTATCACATAATGCGCGATAAATATCATTTTGCAAACGTGTAAACTTTACATCTCCGCCCTTTTCTCCTTTTTTAGAAACAAGAATCGGATCTGCGAAAATATTTTTTGTAAGAAGATGAGGACGAACAACATTCGTAATGAAGGAGAGCTCGCTTTGTCCTTCAACAAAAATACGAACTTTTATAAAATCATTCATGAGAAACACCTCCCATGATAACATTCTTTGTCCAAAGTTCTCCAATCGAATAATCTTCTAACCAATGTTTATAATCGTCTTCATTCAATCGTTCAAATGTAGACGCTCCATCTTTACGACGAGCAACAATAATATCATTAATAGAGAATTGGTCTAAGAAAAGAGGCGATTGTGTTGCAACAATGACTTGTGTACGCGTTGCCGCGTTTTCAATCAATGCAGCAAGCATACGTATCGCCTCGGGATGAAGACCAAGTTCGGGTTCATCGATGACAATTGTAGAGGGTGGTGTCGGTTGCAAAAGAGCTGTCGCTAAACAGATAAAACGAATTGACCCATCAGAAAGATGATAAGCTTGCATAGGATAATCAGATCCTTTTTGTTTCCATGTCAGCTTAATCTTTTCTTCTTCCCCCATGTTAACTTTATCTAATGTAAAGTCGTCAAAAAAAGGTAGCACAACTTTAATGGCATCAACGATTTGCTGATAATATTGCCGCATCAAAGAATGATGCTTCAAGTGATATAAAAATGCTGCAATATTGGAAGCATCGCCTCGCAACTTGCGAAAATCGTCGATTAGCGAAGATCTACGCATAGGAGCATTTTGCGTCGTATCATGAAAATGATAAACTTGCCAATTAGAAATCGCACCGTAGACAAAATAACCTACACCATTATTTTTTCCATCGGCAACAGATTTTTCATCTTTGAAGTCATCTAAGCGACTCTCTGTACTCGCATTTCCATATGTTCGCCACGCTCCATAACCATAGCGACGTTTTTCCTCAATCAAGAGCTGTTCATCTACGGTTGGTGTCAACTGAAGTGCATAATCATTTGTAACATTTTTATTTAGTGAATCAAAATGAAATGCAATATCAATATTTGGAGTATATTTAATACCATTATATGGAAATACATCTGCACCGCCACGTTCACGTACGTATGTAGAAAAATTCTTATTGATAAAAGAAGAAAGCATCCGGAAAATTTCAATAAAATTACTTTTGCCTGCACCATTGGCACCAACAATAATATTTAACGATGATAAATCCACCGATGTATCCTTAATGGATTTAAAACCTTTTATCAAAATTGTTTTAATCTTATTC
>JAUNQZ010000117.1 GCA_030535915.1 bacterium | reverse complement strand
CTCCCCAATCCATAAAATGGCGTCATTGTGGGGCGAATCACAAGATGGCAAACAGATTCAATATCCCCCAATAAGCGGTCGTCTCAAGCGATGAAAAGATATAACCGCTTCAGAACGAACACCAACGAGAATCTTCCCATAATAAACCCCCTATTGCCTCTCTATATCTCACCATCTCCACTGTATCCTATAGCAAATACGATCAATACAAATGTTTCAACCGATTGCACACTTATTTGCCGTATCCGTACGATTGTTAAAAAAACTCAGAATGTAGAAGAGCAAGAAAATAATTTTATTGCAATATCCATTTAGATATCGCAAACTCATTTAAACTAGATAGTTAATTAATAAAGATTCCCTAACCGATAGTAGGAATTTTAGAAACGATTGTAAAACAGCAAGAGAGGGGGTGCCCTTATTCCTCTATTGCCACAAGAACGACGGCTTTCCGGTTTTTAATGACGGACTCTTTTTGAGCCAACCATCCCTCTTCAATCGCACGCTCTAGCCAATGCTTTACCTGCGCAGGCACAAGATCAAGCGATGCCGCAAGTTTCTTCTTTACATCGCTCTCCTTTTGCGTCTGCTTCAAGCTCTCTCTCACTTGCGCCAAAAATGCATCATACGGCAAAAGCGGGGGGTCGGATTTTTCCTCAACAACCTTCTTTGCAAGCACTTCCGACTCTGCTACAGACGAGGCTGCAGACAAGGCAAAGAGATCGTCACAAATGTATTCTTCCTCTGCAATATTTTTTTTAGCGGCGAAGTTCTCCGGAATCGTTTTCCCCATGTCCCAAACGATTGCACCTCGTTTTGCAAGGTCAACACATCCTGCGGAGGGGGATGTCCCGTAATAAACGAAGAGTGGATTTGCATTTTTATTCTTCAACTCTTCATCCGCACCAGACCAGGTGCCGCTCTTGGAGCCAACGCCGGATTGTGCAACGAAAGCAGCATCCGCCATTGCATAAATGTATTTATTACGATCCATCGCGACCTGGCCATAGCTAAACGGTCGGACCTCAGGATCAAAAGCAGACAGAAGCAACACGGATCCATTTGCAAGTGCATCACGCGTTAACGGATCAAGCGTTGCTTTTAAGAGGTCACACGGCAATACGCCAATAACCTTTCCGCCCGAAGCAAGAGCCGTCTGCATTGCTGTTTGGTCTGCGCCCCGAGCTCCGCCAGAAACGACCGGCATATCAAGTTCAACACAGTCCCGCACCACATGCCGCAACGCATCCGAGGCCTCTGTCGTAATATCACGCGAGCCAACAAAGGCCATTCCTCCGCCAGCAAGCAATGTTTCATTGCCAATATAGTAAAGAAGTACCGGAGCACGCCCTCCCAGATGTGTCCGGAGTCGTGCCGGATAATTCCCGTCCGCGCGGCTAATCACACGCACGCCATAGGACGCCCACTTGTCAAGCGCAGTCGCGAGCGAAACACCGCGTCGTAGCAATGAGCAAATCTGCTCTGGTGTTGCAGCCTTCACGCGCCGATTTTCATTCGGCATCGCACACACTTCCGCAATAAGGCCATCGTTCGGATTATTTGCCTCAAGTAAATCTCCAGGACGCTTTCCGAGCGTATGAAGTGCCAAAGCCAAAACATTATACTGACCAAGCGTGAGCGGTGTAATTTCCCGGTCTGCACGACCAAGTTTCCCGCAAAGTAATAGAGCAACTTGAGTATCGGAAGAAACTTTAAAATCAAAGGCCATACTTAATCTCCACCATTAGAAGAATCTGCCAAGGCAAGCGGAAGTACAAACTCCGCCCCAGCCTGACGCAAGACCGCTGTCGCAACCGTAAAGGTCCATTTGGAATCAACCATATCATCCACCAGCAAACAACCACCCGGCGGAAGCGACCCCTCAACGGTAAATGCATTCAAAATGTTATTCTGCTGAAATGCTGAGTTTTCCATCTCTTTCTGTTGTTGCGTTTCAACATTTTTTTTAAAACAAGAAACACACGGCAAGCGCAACCGATTTGCCAAACGAACGGCAAAATCTTCAACTAGCGATGAGCGGTGCGAGGGTACTGGCACAACCCAGCTCGGCCATTTTTCCGGCGCCCATTTCAAAACCATCTGCGCGCAAGCCTCCACAAGTTGATCATCGAAACGCGGCGGATGCGTTTCATACTTTCCTTTCTGCACAAGCTGGCCGAATTCACCGATGCCATAACGCGAGAGTGCGCGACCTTCCTCCATTGCAAGCTCTTCTGGGATTTTCGCCGAATGAATTCCGAAGCGCTGTGCAGCAGTCTCCTTATCCGCCCACTGTTTCCGTGGCTCAATCGGCAAATCCGCAAGACGCAAAAAGGTTGCTGCCTGTTGCACAAGTTCCGGGTTCGTCGTCTCCGGTAAACGGCGTTCCGGTCGACAAACGGCACATTGACCGCATGAGCCGTGTACAAGCGGTGAATCCAGTGCCGAACACAAGAAGTGCATTAGGCAATGGTCTGTCCGCACATACGCATCCATTTGAGCTTGTTCCCTCCGTCGGATTGTTGTCAACCGCTCAATCGTCTCTGTTGGCAAACAATAAGTGTGGATGTACGGAGTTGCACGATACTTCGATCCATCCTTTACAATTGGTTGCGGCGTATCGCTCATCACATATTCTAGGAGTTTCTCCATCTTTCCGGCGCGGATGTTCAATTGTTTCTTAAGCTCCGGAATTGAGAAACCGTTTGGAGAAGACTTAATCAGTTCAAGCACCTTCCGGACATTCTCTTCGCTCGGGAATGCGTCTCGGATAAAATAGTCTGCAATTTTATCATCTTCCTCTCCGTGCAACAGTACACCGTAAGCCAATGGGATTCCGCGACCGGCACGCCCAACCTGCTGATAGTAATCCACAACAGACTTCGGACGCTGATAGTGAATAACAAATTCCAAATCAGGTTTATCAAATCCCATACTCAAGGCTGATGTCGCAACCAACGCCTTGATTCTATTCGCAAGCAAAAGCTCTTCAAGAAAAATGCGATAAACCTTTGACTTTTCCTCTTGGTTCTTTTTTATTTCGCCATTCAAACAAATGCGTTGCCAATCTGGACGCGCCTCCAATTCCGTCCGCAATTGAGCGTCCATATCTTCGGGCGGTAGGACCTTCGAGAAATAAGCATAGGCTGGCACACCGGTCTGACGCAACCACTTTGCGACACCATTCGCATCGCGTGTCGTCAGCGTGTAAATGATTCCCGTCCCAGAGATATTCCGCCGCAATTGCTCCGAAAGCCAAGCAAGACGAGCTTCTGGTCTTAACAGTGAAATATTTTGCAAATAAAGACTCTCGCGTGCCAAATTACCGCGTGAAATCTGAACACCCTCACCCAATTGCTTTTCAATATCTTCCACCACGCGTTGAGTAGCGGTAGCCGTTGTCGCCAAAACTGGCACATTCTTCGGCAAATGTTCAAGCAAACGAGAAATCCGTTTATAATTCGGACGAAAATCATGTCCCCAATCTGAAATACAATGCGCCTCGTCAATTACAAGGAGACCGATTTTATCCGCAATCTGCTCAAGAATCCCCTTTCGAAACGCATCATTCGCAAGCCGTTCCGGTGAAATAATCAACAAATCAGATTTCCCTGATAAAACCAATTCCCTGATTTGGAAATATTCATCCTCGTTTGTCGAATTGATTGTATGACAACGAATGCCAGTAGCTTCCGCCGCAACATTCTGGTTACGCATTAATGCAATCAGAGGGGAAATCAACAATGTCATTCCACGCCCTTCCTTGCGTAGAAACTTCGCCGCGAGGAAGTAAATCATACTCTTCCCCCATCCGGTCCGTTGCACAACAATCTGACGACGATAATTTAAAATGCCTTCGATTGCCTCCCACTGTCCCTCGCGAAAGTCAACATCATCCCGTCCAACTGCCTGACATAAGGCATTCGTTGCTTCTGACCTCGTAATCATACGACCTCCTTACAATCCTTCCCACAACTACACAGAACAAAATTTGAACTCATAATGAAACCCACTGAATTCATCCAAACCACACTCTCATCGTTCAAATTACATACCATTATTCTATCAAAGTTTCAACAAAAGGAAAAGATTTAAAATATTCTACTTTAATATGAAAGTAAAAAGAGAAAACATCCTCGTTTGAAAAATGCATACGCACGCAGAT
>JAUNQZ010000001.1 GCA_030535915.1 bacterium | reverse complement strand
TCATCGGCGAGGGTACTGCAGGGTTCGCCTGTGGGAGAGTAGCACGTTGCCGGATACTCCAGCACCTGATTGCGAAAGCAGTCAGGTGCTTTTTTTGTCTTTGTCCCTCACCGCAAACCTCTTCGCGCTATCCCCTTTTGGAATTTTTAGTAGAGGGTTTTGTAGACGATCTGGTCTATGAAAGGTCGCTTATATTTTGAGTGGAGGGTTTTGTAGATGCCCCGGTCTATGGATGTACGCAGCTTTTTTCCGAGATTAATGGTTGCTTTTTCGTTTCTCCTTATGGTAAAATGATATTTTTATGGATTTAATCGGTGAGATTGATGGAATCAAGATTTAGATCGTTGCCCTCTCCACGTGGTGATGCGCAAGTGTTAGCTTGGGTGTTGTGTCTTTGTGATGCGGTGGTTGCAAGTAAAGGGGAGGAGGGGTCTTATTGTGATTTATCGTATGAAAATTTACGGTGGGATGATCGGCGGCAGGAACCCTTTTTGTTGAATAGAACTTTTCAAAAGCCTGAAATCTCAGAGGTGAAGGCGTTGGCTTTACTCGCTCAGCGATGGTTGACACCGAAAACTGCATCGCAAGCGCCATGGGATGCGTTACTCTTAAAGGCGCTTTCGGAAGATCCGGGTGTCTCCTACACCTCGGTTTCAGATTTTGCGTATGCGATTCGTTTGGCATTTACACCAGAAGGGCTTCGTCGGCGTTGGATTTGGTTTATTGTACTCTCGATTCTTGCGTGGATAATATTTCCACTCTTCGCTATTTTATGGCGATATTGGCATTGAAGTCTTTGCTTTTTTAAAGTTTATATTATGAATGATGATTGGATGAGAAACGCTGGTTTAACAATTTAAGGCGTTCTCTTTTTACTTTTTAATCAACGCCATCTAGGTGTTGATGTTTTATTAACGGGCGCCTAGGCGGGAACGGAGTTTAGCTAATGGGACAAGGAGTTTGGGGGAGAGCTCTGGAGCGATTGTTGCGAGTCGTTGAATTGTTATTTTGATTGTTTGATGTAAATGTTCAAGGTGTTGTAAGAGCTCTTTTTGATTTATTTTCTCGAATGAGGTCGTGGGATTAAAGAGGGCGAGAGGGAGAATGGGCTCACCTAATGTGGGGGTGTATTGGGTTGAGTTTTCAATGGGAGATGGGCTTGAGATTTGAAGTATTCCCATCAGTGTGAAGGTCTGTGTAGTGAGGTCGGTGAGATGTTCCCAAGCAAAGCACTCTTCACCTAGAGGTCCTTGATAATGGAGGCCTTGGGGGGTGATAGTGAGGGTGGCACGCGGGCTCATTTGATGCGTAAATGGATGAGGGTGTCTTCCCCAAAGGTTTGCGTTTCAATGTGTTGAAACTGAAGGGCTTGGTTAAGCTTTCGTGGGGGGATTGCAAGCCCTGGGTATGCATTTTTATCACCTAAAATTTTAGGTGCGTAGAAGAGGTAGAGTTCATCAACGCAGTCTTGATCTAAGAGGGCGCCTGCGAGTTGACCGCCGCCTTCGCAAAGGATATCGTTGATGCCGCGTTGACAAATGGCTTTTAGTAGGGCATCAAGGTCGTTGCCATCGTAGCCTAGGTCTTGGGTTGCGATGAGGGTTTTATCGTCTCTATCACGGGGATCAATGGGCGTTTTGCGGTCAACAAGAATGCGATATTTTTGTGGTGCGTTGGGGAGATGGGGTTGTAGGGAAGGGTGGTCGTTGTGAACGGTGCCGCTTCCCACCATAATTGCATCGACTTTAGAACGCATTTCTTGGACCCATGCGCGTGCTTTTTCGCCTGTAATCCAACGCGAACTTGCGGTGGCATCTGCAATGTAGCCATCGAGGGTCATTGCGAGTTTTAAGCGAAGATAGGGGCGTTGTTGTGTGATGGCTTTAACGAAGGGTGCAATGAGTGTTTTGCAGGTTTCATTTTGGGGGCCATCGATAAGGTCAACATGGATTCCTGCTGCACGGAGGATGTCAACGCCACGCCCCGCATGTTTGGGATTGGGGTCAAGACAGCCAATTACAACGCGTTGGATGCGTTTTGCTTGAATATAATCGCAGCAAGGGGGCGTTTTACCCGTGGTTGAGCATGGTTCAAGGGTGACATAGAGCGTTGCGCCAGAGGGGTCTTCTGAGCAGTTGTTTAGGGCATGCACTTCTGCATGTGGAGTGCCGGCTTTTAAATGTGCGCCCTCGCCAATGATTTGGCCGTGTTTTACACAAACGGCACCAACGGGAGGATTGGGGGCGGTTTGTCCAACAACGGAAGAAGCCAAAGTTATTGCGCGAGCGAGCGCTTTACAATCATTCATTGTATTGGTCAAGAATTGATTGGGGAACACCGATGATACCATCATTGGCGTTGGGTTGATTCCAAGGGATATTTCCACGGCGTGCTTCAACGCTTTGGTTGACGCAACCAGTGGCACAAAGGAGTAAACCACAACTTAAAAAAAGAATTGTTTTCATAGCACTTATCATATCATATTTTGTTGGTTCATGCAAGATTTCATACTAAAAAAATATTTAAAAAGTCTTTTGTATCGGGGTGTTTTTTTTGATATAATAATTGGACTATTCATGCGTGTGAGTAGATGTGTATGTACACCCTTATTTACTTTTGAAAGGCCATCATTATGGCAGAAAAGAAAACCTCCGCGACCTCCGCCTCTGCAAGTGATAAATTAAATGCTATTATGGCACAAATTCGCAAGGAATTTGGCTCTTCCGCGATTATGAAAATGGGCGATCTTGAAGTGCAAGAAGTTCCAGTTATTTCGACGGGTGCTTTTTCCTTAGACCTTGCCCTTGGCGTGGGAGGCGTTCCGCGTGGTCGTATTATTGAAATTTTTGGCAATGAATCTTCGGGTAAGACAACGCTTTCCCTTCATATTGCTGCAAATGCCCAACGCCAAGGAGGCGTGGTTGCATTTATTGATGCAGAGCATGCGCTTGATATTTCCTATGCTCGTCGCATTGGTGTGGATGTTGATAATTTACTTCTTTCGCAGCCTAATTCGGGTGAAGAAGCCTTGCAGATTACCGAACAGCTTGTTCGCTCGGGTGCGGTGGATGTTGTGATTGTGGACTCGGTTGCAGCTCTTGTGCCTCAGAGTGAACTTGATGGGGATATTGGGGATTCGCACATGGGTGCACAGGCACGCTTGATGTCTCAAGCGATGCGTAAGTTGACGGGTGTTTTGGCAACGACCAATACGATGTGCATTTTTACGAATCAGATTCGCATGAAGATTGGAGTGATGTTTGGTTCTCCCGAAACGACAACGGGTGGTAATGCATTGAAGTTCTACTCATCGGTGCGTATGAAGATTGCTCGTATTGCGACTTTGAAGGATAACACGGGTAAGGCCTATGGTAACCGTACGCGTGTGAATGTGGTGAAAAATAAGGTTGCGCCGCCCTTTACGGAAGCAGAATTTGACATTCTTTATTCGCGTGGTATTTCATGGGAAGGCTCTGTGCTTGATGCAGCAATTGCAGCAGGTGTAGTGGCCAAGCGTGGAAGCTGGTTGAGCTTTGATAATGAACAAATTGGTCAAGGCGCTGCTGCTGCAACGGAATTCTTGCGTGCCAATCCGGATATTCTTGAAAAGATTCGTCAGAAGGTTTTTGAAC
This sequence comes from bacterium, assembly GCA_030535915.1. Classification (GTDB taxonomy): domain Bacteria; phylum Verrucomicrobiota; class Kiritimatiellia; order RFP12; family DVOR01; genus Spyradenecus. The sequence continues at coordinate 51,815 of JAUNQZ010000001.1, read as the reverse complement.
ATCGTGAGGTGTTTGCGCCGGGTAATACGAATCGTTCCTCGACAGCTTCGGATGACGAATAAGCGTTGTTGTGCTGATGTGGATAAAGCCCCGCCATTGCGGGGCTTTTTTATTGGTGCGCGAAAGCGTTTTTAGGGTGGTTATTTTTCTATTAAAAGGAGCGCGAGGTTGATTTTCTTCTTTTTTTGCATCTCTAAATATGGTAATATATAGTATATGAAAACGGTGGTAAAATTATGGGCGATTGTGCGCGTTTCTCTCTTAGAAATGCTGGGTCATCCTATTGCCTTGTTGTTAACGTTTGCTTCTGCAATATGGGTTTTGGCATTGCCGATGTTGCAATTTCAGCGTTTTTCCGAAGATGGTCGTATGGCGCGAGATTGTGGGCTTGCGATGGCCTTTTTATTTGGTTTAATTTTTGTCATTAGCAATGCGAGTCGTTTAACGCGAACCTTGAGTAATGGTACTGCGGCGGCGGTTTTTGTGAAGCCGATTTCGCGTGGTTTTTGGATTTTTGGTCATTGTTTTGGAGGGATTCTTGCAATGGGCATCTTCCTCTTGGTGCAAGTGGCCGTGGTGATGCTTGCGGAGACCTTTTCTCCCACCTATCGCTTGAATGGTGCGTATGCCAATGTGCCGGCGCTCTTTTATTCGATGGGGGTGTTGTTATTACCATTATTTTTAGGTGCGTTGAATCAGTGTTTCTTGCGTGGTCGATTTACCTTAACAGCGCTTCTTTTGATGCCGCTTTTCGTTTGGGGAGAAGTGTTGATTGTTGGAGTGACGCATCTTTGGGGGATTCTCACGGGTGGGCTTGCGATTTTTCTTGGCTTGATTCAGATTGCTGCGGTTGCGACAGCGATTGCAACGCGCTGTACTTCAGGATTGACGACCTTACTTTCAACACTTTTTGTTTTGGTGTGGGCGTATAGTTTGAATGGCGCGGCGTATTTACAACTCGATGCATTATCCATGGGCGGGGCGATCCCGTGTCGCACCCTTGTTTTCTTATTGCCGCAAACGGTTGCGGTGATGGGTTTTGCGTTATGGGGAGCAACAGGTTTGTTGCGTCATCGTGCGATTTCATAGGAGTGGGTTATGGTAGATGTTGTTGATTTGCGTAAAACATTTCGAGATTTTTGGGGACGCCCAACGACGGAAGCAGTAAAAGGGGTTTCGTTTCATATTAACCCGGGTGAAGTCTTTGGACTTTTGGGACCGAATGGTTCGGGGAAGAGCACAACGATTCGTATGATCCTTGGTCTTTTAAAGGCCGATGCAGGCTCGATTTCGATTTTTGGAGAACGCCCCGGCACGCCCTCTGTACATGCCAAGATCGGTTATTTGCCGGAGATTACGCATTTACATCCCTTTTTGACGCCCACAGAAACGCTTACTTACTATGGTCAATTGTTTGGTCTTTCATCAACCACATTGCGTAAACGCATTACGGATCTTTTAGCGTTGGTTGGGTTGACAGAGGTGGCGCATCATCGCGTGGGGACATTCTCAAAGGGAATGGCGCGTCGTGTCGGCTTAGCTCAAGCGTTGATTAATGCGCCGACATTGTTGATTTTAGACGAACCCACTTCAGGCTTAGATCCTATTGGCACGCGAGAAGTGAAAGATTTGATTTTAGAACTTCGCAAGCGCGGATTATCGGTGTTGATGAGTTCACATCTTTTGCCTGATGTGCAAGAATGTTCAGATCGTGTGTTGATTTTGAATCACGGCGAAGCTCTTGCACAAGGAAAAGTGAGTGAGATTGAAGGGTCCTTAGAGACCTTTTTCTTGAGTGCGGTGTGTCCCTCAGGACCGACCCTTCCATTAGCAAAAGCAGATGATTTGAAGTGGTTGGGGGTGCAATGAGACGCTTCGGCCGACAATTGCTTGCAGAATTAGGCTTAGGATGGCGGCGTGCGATTCGAGGTCCGTTGGTTATTGCCTTGCTAGGGGCGATAGGATTGTTGATTTTTGGTTTACCCTATCGTGCTGAAGAAGCTGCCGCTCGTCTTGGGTATGCGATGAGCCTCTCATGGACATTGACACTTGTCTGTGCGTTATGGTGTGGTGTGGCAAGTTATGCCTATGACCGCGAACGCCATCGTATGGCATTGGTCTTTACCAAGCCGATGGGGCGTTGGCAACTTTGGGTGGGGCGTTGGATTGGGACCTCCTTCCCATTTATTGTGGTAATGGGGGCTTTTTATGGAATGCTTTTATTTCATCACTTTCCTGACGGAGACCATCGCTTACAGCCACTTTTCCCATCCCTTGAAATGCTTGCACAGCAAACGCTTGAAGACCTTCGTTCCGAGGGTTTAGAAATCGCCCGTGTCGAGGAAGAACAAGGTGTTTCTGAAGAACGCCTCTTGCAAGACATTCGTCGGAATATTTTGCGGCGTTATACCGAATTGCCGGAGGGAGGTTCGCTAACCTATGCGTTTGAAGCCCTCCCAGAGGGAACAAAAGAGGTCTCCTTTTGTTTGTCGGGGATTCCGTTTATGGGGGCTTATAATGAACGGATGATGGATGTTTATGCCACCTATGGGTCTACCACGGAACAATTACCCGTGATGATGACGCAACGCGGCGTTGAGGCTCGCTTCCCTCAAACATGGGTTTATGATGGGAAGACACCCCTCTCGCTTCAACTCGTTCGCAAGGCTACATTTAACGAAGCCGGCTACATTATGTTTCGAGAACGCGAAGATATCCAACTCTTTTATACGGGTTATTCTTCGGGACTTAATAGTTTCTTGGCGGTGATGGTGATGGTTGGTGTTATCCTTATGGCGGTTGCGTTGGGGTGTTCCTTAGGGTCCCTTTTCTCGTTACCGGTGGGTGTTTTTGTGGGCACGCTCTGTTTGCTTGTTGCGGCGATTGCATCGCTTGATATTACCGTTACCGTCACACAAGAATTGCAAAGTTTTTGGACGATGATTAGCGCGCGTATTTCACATGTGGTTGCAGGTCCCTTCAAAGGGATTGTCTCCTTGAATCCGCTTATGCGTCTTTCTGAAGGGGTCTCCATTCCTTGGGTGGATGTTGGAGGATTCTTTATGGGGACATTATTGCCATGGACAGTCATTTGTTCACTTTTATCATTATTGTCATCGCTGAAGGATGAAGATCGTTAAGTAAAGGAATGTCGAGATGCAGTATACAACGATTGTGACAGGACCTCTCGGAGAGAATTGCTATTTGGTTTGGGAAAAGGACCTCGCGTGGATTATTGACCCTGGTGCCGATGATGATGAAATTATTCAAGAATTAAATGCTCGCCATTTAACACCTGCGTGCATTGTGTTGACGCATGGACACTTTGATCATTTAGGAGCGTTAGATGCCCTTGTAAAGGCCTATCCTGAGATTCCGGTCGTGATGCGTGCGGAAGAGACCGAATGGGCCTTTTCGCATGCCTTTAATCAATATCCTCCGTTTTACATGTTACAGCAGAAGCCCAAGCAATTGGTAACGCCTGAAGGCTCTTGGAGCTGTGGAGGATTAACCGCCACCTTGATTCACACGCCTGGTCATACACCGGGTGGACAGTGCCTCTTATTTGAATCGCCAGAAGTGAACCTTTGCTTTACGGGCGATACACTGTTTACAGGTTCCATCGGGCGTACAGATTTACCCGGGGGGTCCTTCGCAACCTTGCGTCAATCCTTAGAATGTCTAAAGACCACTCTTTCGGATGACACAACAATTCTTCCTGGTCATGGTCCAGCCTCAACGATGCAACGCGAAAAACGAACCAACCCTTACCTCCAGTCGGAGATGGAAGAAGACTTTTAATCTGATGTACAATGTTAAGAAAGGATCAATAAAATGAAAAAATGTTTCTTTTTAATGTTAGCTTTTTTTGGACTGGTGCTTGTGACGGGCTGTACGGTTTCGGTTTCACGATTTGCGATTCCAATTGACACGAGCATTCTTCAATTGGGCGTTGGCTCAAAGATTTTACCCTGTGATGATGCCTTTACAGCGGTTCGTATTGCACCTTTTTGGTTTGGCGATGATTATGTGTCTGCGCTCAATGTCTCGGGTGTTTCCACGAGCTTTGCGAATAATGGCCTTGCGATTGGTGGTATTCTCTCGGCGCATGAAGGTCATGGTGTTTCTGCTTCGCTCGTCGACTATAACGAAGATCACGCAGGAGTCCGCATTGGTCTCTTCGTTTGGGGTGAACATCAAGATGGTCTTCAGATTGGTCTCTTCAACAAGTGCTCGGATAGCTCCCATGCCTTACAAATTGGCTTCGTCAACTGGGCTGGAGAAAACGAAAGCCCGCGTTTACTTTTGAATGGTTCTTGGGGCCCGAATGAAGAAGACAGCACAATTCTTGATCCGGAAAAAGCTGAGTAAACACTTTGCTAAAGAAAGTTTGTTCGGATGAAATGGTTAGGACTTATTTTGTCGCTTGGATGTGCGACGATGGCGATGGCACGACCGTGCCATCGCTGTGATCGATATTGCGATTCGTGTGAAGATGACGCCACAACGCTCGAAGACCTCTATGGGGTCGCAGCACTCTTCTCGCTCGTGGTGGAGGCTGGTGTTGAGCAGGCGATAGAGGCGAGCGGAGAGAAACCTTCTAATGAAGCGCAAGACATTCTTGAGGTTACGCGAAAATTTCGCAAACTCGCCTTACAAGAGGCTCAAGTGGCTCGGGAGACGCAAAATAAAGCCGAAATTCGTCGTATTAAACAGCGTATTTTGCGTGCAGAGCGTCTCTTAAATAAAGCCAAAGAGGACTTACGAGAAGCCCTTGATGAAGAGGATACTTCAGATGATCTTTCGGTTGAAATTTTTAAAGCGCTCTTAAAAGAAGCCCTAAAAGATAAAGAATAAGGTTTGTTATGTTAGGGAATTTAACATTTCATAATCCAACGCGTTTACACTTTGGTGAACGCGCACTTGATCAATTGTCCGCGGAACTCAAGCAGGTTGGGCCTGTCGTTCAATTTATCTATGGCAAAGCGTCAATCAAAACCACGGGGCTTTACGACCAAGTTATTGCCATTCTCAAAGCCGCGGGTAAGACGATTGTTGAAGATGCCGGCGTTATGCCTAACCCGACCTATGAAAAGGTGAAAGAGGGGTGTGCAATCGCACGCGATAACAAGGTCGACTTCCTCCTTGCTGTTGGCGGTGGCTCGGTCTGTGACTATGCTAAAGCGGTTGCCTCTGGAGCCTATTGCGACGAAGACCCATGGGAAAAGTATTACATTCGTGGCGAAAAGGTCGACCATCGCATTCTCCCCATTGGTTGCGTTCTTACGATGGTGGGCACCGGTAGTGAAATGAATGGTGGCTCTGTGATTACGAATCATGATGTCGACCTCAAAGTCGGCCATGTCTTTGAAACCGCACTCTATCCTCAGTTTGCCATTCTCAATCCCGTGTGGACCTACACCTTGCCGTCCTACCAAATGGTGGCGGGGTTCTATGACATTATGTGTCATATTTTGGAGCAATACCTCTCTAATACAGACGATACAACGAGCGACTACCTCGCAGAAGGTTTAATGCGTTCGCTTATTCATAGTTCTCAAATCGCCGTCAAGGAGCCTACGAACTACGAAGCTCGTTCCAATATTATGTGGATTGCTACCTGGGCGTTGAACACTTTGATTGCGCAAGGTAAATCGACCGACTGGATGGTTCATATGATGGGTCATGCCGTGGGGACCTTTACCAATGCAACGCACGGTATGACGCTCGCTGCGGTGAGTATGGCTTACTATAAGACCATCCTTGCGGCAGGGTTGCCACGCTTTAAACGCTTTGCCATTAATGTTTGGGGGATTGACCCCACGGGTAAGACCGATGAAGCCATCGCTCATGAAGGTCTCGCAGCCTTACAGCAGTGGATGACATCCATTGGGCTCGTGATGAACTTGCGTGATTTAGGGGTTACACCAGAGATGATTCCTGCTATTACAAAGGCAACATTCATTCTTAAAGGTGGCTATAAAGTCCTCACCCCAGAAGAGATTACAGCAATTCTTCACGCGAGTCTCTAATCGGACTTCAACATTAAAAAAGCCGTCGTTTTGCGACGGCTTTTTATTTTGTTTAGAAATGTCAAGATGTGCTTTTAGAAGCTTTTTGTCTCGCGCTGGAGGAAGATTAACCGTGCCCCAGAGCCACTTGTTCCTTCCGTAAGGACTTCCAACGGATGCCAACCAGTGGTACGATTGGTCTTACGCATACGGTCAATACCTGTGGGATAAATAATGTGATAGAGCATTCCTTCGTCCCCCCGCTTCATTCCATCAATAATACAAACATCAATGGCATAATGCGGATGTGAGACGAGAGACGATTCGCGCACACACAAGACTGGCCATGCATTAAGTAAGGACGACTGAATGCGATCGGCATGTTCTTGTTCACATCCCATTTCAAGATTCACGAGATACTCTTTGCCCTTTACGACGCGTGAAGGGAATTTAAGTTCCTTTTGGAGGCGTTCTTCGAGATCTTCTGGGATGGATCCTGCGTGCAACCCAAGCGCTTCTGCAAGGCGCTCTGCAACATCACGAGCTTTATAGAATCCTTGTAGGGTTGGAGGGTGGCGACCTGCATGAGGATTGAGGTGAAGTTCATTGAAATTAATGCCTTCATTCTTCTTTGGTTTCTTCCCATCTAATGCAGAGCGACGCAAATTCATCATTTTGAGTAATGCAATCATCGCTGTGCCATTAAGGCGAGAACCATCCTTTGCATTGCGGAGACTATAGTTTTTGGTTTGCCAATCATCGGCGGTAAGATTGTCAATGAGCAAAGGCTCCACCTCCGTATTGGCAGTAGGTCGCGGAAGAACAATCTTTTGTTGTTGCTTAGAATATGCCACACCGAGTTTACTGCGAGCATAGGCGCGTACATAAATGGTCTGTCCTGGGCGGAGATCCACGACACGCGCTTTATCAAAGCCCAAACCGTGAATGGCAATATAGGGCGAACGAGGGTAGGTGGGATTGGGCGAGGTCCCATAAACGATGCCACGCTCTTCAGCAAGCGGTTCCCCACGGAAGGTAAGATCCGTTTCAACCGAGAAGGTCGTCGGCTGAATATCTTCAATTTCCTTCATCTCAATAATGGGGAGAAGCGAACGCTTCAAGGCCGTGCCAGAGGCTTTCTTACGCGGGACTTTGATGGTCACGGTCGCACCCGCTTCGGTTTGCTCGCCAAATTCAATTTCAATGCCTGTCGGGAGCTGATTGGGGAGGATATTTTTAGGGTCGGATTCTTGGTCAAAGGCATCTCCCTCACGGAAGACCGCCACCCCGCCGACATACCCACGCATGGTGGGATCGCCGGGACGATAGACATAGCACAAGTCTGGGTGTCCAACATAAGAGGAGCCCTGTGTCACATTGATATAATAAATGTAAATGCCACCATTCGACGAATAATCGGAAGAATAACGACCGACTTCATCTTCACTATTACCGCGCAAGGCTTGCGGGTCACTGGGTTCATATTCGAGATGCAAGAGATAGTTGGGATGGCATGTTGGAATAAAGACCCCCAAAGGTCGCGTGCTACCAGCGGTATACTCAGACCAACGCGGTGCTAAGGTCACTTGCGTATCCTTGGTAATCATACGATAGGCATCGTCTGGTAATGTGGCGCAATATTTCCAACGGCAATAGAGCGGACCTGTTGGACCACCTCCAACCGTCACAGGTGTACCATCAATACCACCCGTAATTTCCGTTGCATGATAATAGTCAGGAGCTCCAAGCACATGGCCCAGTTCGTGAATCATCGTTCCTGCACCAGAGTTTTCACTCAAGAGTACCGAGGAGTTCGGCCATAACGGATCTGCCCAACGAATGGTGGATGTAGGACTATAGAAGTTGAGTTGATCAGGATAAAAGTCATTGGCTTTAGGGTAGGGGTCGCGCAAGACTTTAATCTTTTCGAGATCCTCCAACGGCCGACGTTTGGTCGCATAGACAAAGGCCGTTACAGGAGGAAGATCACTCTTCCTTCCTGAAGACTGAGCGCGCCTCGCGTGCGCAAACGCTGCCTGACGCAATTCTTGTAGACGCTTTCGTCCTTCGCCTTCATCATTCCAACCAATCTTGTTATGGTGAACATGATAGCGTGAATAATAACCTAAGGGGTGGGGGGCTTGATACGCACTTGAGGAAAGATTTATACATATCGGCCAACAAATGCCTTGGGTGTATTTCTTGAAATATTCTTCTACACCATCAGATTGTCGCTTCAATGTTGCGTTGAGGTCAATAGGATAGGTGTCTGGGAAGTTGACATAATAAAAGCCCACTTCAAACGCCCCACGGAACCGCGGCTCTTTCGCGCGATCTTTAAAAAAGTCCGCAGCCGTTGCCTTAATGGCACCTTCAACCACCTGCTCGGGAGGTGTGTCTTTAGACTTATTAGCGTTTTTTTTCGACCGACCAAAGGCGAGGCCGTCAGTGGTTAAAAGAAGAGAAAAGAGCAAGGCGAACAACCCAATGGTACGCATGCTCCACCGACAAAACGATGTTTGATATGCTTTCATATTTATATTATAACATCTTATTAGAAAAAGATAAAGACTAAAAGTGAACCTTTTCGAGGTGCCTTCTCAAGAGGACACGATGGCAAAATAAAAGCGCCCACCTTTGAAAAGGCAGGCGCTTTTGTCGAGCAAAGGAGAGGCTTACTTGCAGCAGAAGTAAAGCACACCTGCCACAACAGCCGAACCAATCACGCCAGAGACATTGGGACCCATCGCGTGCATGAGGAGGAAGTTGGAGGGATCTTCCTCCAAGCCCACCTTGTTCGCCACACGAGCAGCCATCGGCACTGCAGAAACACCCGCAGAACCAATCAACGGATTGACCTTTTCCTTGCTGAAGAGGTTCATCAACTTAGCCATCCAGAGACCACCCGCCGTACCCACAGCGAAGGCCACAACACCGAGCACGAGAATGCCGAGGGTTTCGAAGTTGAGGAACTTTTCTGCAGCGAGCTTCGAGCCCACTGAGAGACCGAGGAGAATGGTCACGATATTGCAGAGACCATTGGCCATCGTGTCAGAGAGACGATCCACAGCACCGCATTCCTTCGCGAGGTTACCGAGCATCAATGCACCAATCAAGGGAGCAGCAGAGGGCAAGAGCGCTGCGCAGAGGAGAAGCACAATGATGGGGAAGAGAATCTTCTCAATCTTCGTGACTTCACGGAGCTGCTTCATCTTAATCTGGCGTTCCTTCTTGGTGGTGAGGAGTTTCATGATCGGCGGCTGAATCACCGGCACGAGTGCCATGTAGGAATACGCCGCAACCGCAATCGAACCGAGCAAGTCAGGCGCGAGCTTTGTCGTGAGCCAAATGGCCGTCGGACCGTCAGCACCACCGATAATGCCAATAGAGGCAGCATCGGTAACGAAGAAGTTAATGCCGTCAAAGCAAATGGTGAGCACGAGAGCGCCAATCAACGCGGTGAAGATACCGAGCTGTGCAGCCGCACCCAAGAGTGCCATACGGGGGTTTGCAATCAATGGGCCAAAGTCCGTCATCGCACCCACGCCCATAAAGATGAGAATGGGGAAGAGCCCCGTGCTGATACCCATTTCAAAGGTATAGTAGAGGAAGCCACCGGGTTCAACCATGTTACCCATCGTATCCATCACGGGCGCAGCGGTCACCCCTGCGAAAGGAATGTTCGCCAAGAGGCCACCAAAACCAATCGGGAGGAGCAAGAGCGGTTCAAAGCCCTTACCAATTGCAAGATAGATGAGGACCAAGCAGACCACAATCATGATGAGCTGGCTAACACCAAAGGGAAGCGCCGTGGAGTGATGGCTTTCCGGAAGTGCCGGCACCCTGCCAGCCTTTTCAGGAGCATCCTTCTCAAAGAAGCCCATGATACCGGTGGAGTCCCACATTTCCTTGATACGGCTTGCGGTGAGCTGCCAGTCGCCAACCTGGTGTGAGTGAATCACACCTGTCACGGACGCCAGGTCAATCTGCTTCCCAATAAGGTCGGGAAACTTAACCTTGCGAACGCCATTTTCGACGATGTAGTTATATTCATCATACTCGGCCTTGTTCGCATTGGGGGTATCATCGGTGGTCATCACACCATTGGTGATGTGGAGATAGGCACCATGCAATTCGTAGTTAGAGTCATTGCTCTTGTCGGCCACGGCTTCAGCATTGGCTTGGAGCAGCTGACGACGCAACTTGACGAGCTGCACCATTGAGGTGGTCGCTTCATCCTTTTTGGTGTTTGCTTCAGGAGCGGGTGCTTGCGCATGAACGCAAACACCTGCTACGAGAGCCACCATCATAAGAAGTTTCTTAAACATGAATGATCTCTCCTTCTATCTTACATGGTAGCGAGGACATCACCCGCATTGACCTTGGCGCCATTTGCCACGGCAACGGAAGCCACCACGCCATCCTTCGGCGCCTTGATGGGCATTTCCATCTTCATCGCTTCCATCACGAGGATTTCATCGCCAGCCTTGACTGCGGTACCTGCAGGAGCAGTGATACGCAAGACGAGACCCGGGAGAGGAGCAGTGATGGATTCACCCGTTGCAGCAGCGCCTGCAGCAGGAGCGGCGGCAGCCGCCGTGATACCATCAGCAACCGTGTAGTCATAGGTCTGACCATTGACAATTGCCTTGCCATCCTTGAGTTCAATGCCATATGCCTTACCATTGACCGTCACGGTGCAAGCACCACCTGCAGAGGTAGCCTTCGGCTTTTCATTCAAGCGGATGCCGAGCGGTGCATTGGCAGGATCCTTGAGGTAAGCAATACCCTTTTCAAGGCAAGAGGCTGCAATGAAGACATTCTCGTCATTGATGGGGAGACCCGCTTCCTTGAGCATAGCTTCAGCCGCGGCGCGACCCTTCTTAGCGTCAGCGTCATTGATTTCGAGAACGGTCTTGGTGGTGGGTTCGAGACCGAGCTGTTCGGCGGCAATCTTAACGACTTCCGGATCAGGTTCAGCAGGGGTCTTACCGAAGTAACCGAGGACCATCTTACCATAACCAGGAGCAATCTTCTTCCACTTGCCAAACATCACATTGTTGAAAGCCTGCTGGAAGTAGAACTGCGACACAGGGGTCACGGAAGTACCGAAGCCACCGCAACGGACAGCATCATACATTTCATCAATCATCTGATCATACTTATCCATGAGACCATTGTCACGGAGCATCTGAGTGTTCGCAGTGAGCGCACCACCCGGCATCGGCGACCAAATGATGACAGGGCTTGCAGAGAGCGCTTCCGGCGGGAGGAAGTAATCCTTCATCGCTTCCTTGAAGGCTTCTTCAGCGCCACGAATCTTATTGATATCGATATCCAAGTCGAATTCAGAGCCACGGAGGGCGTGCCACATGGTGATGATGTCAGGCTGGCAAGTACCACCCGAGACCGGTGCCATGGAGAGGTCGATACCATCTGCACCACCTTCGAGCGCGGCGAGATAACAAGTGAGGCCGTTACCTGCAGTTTCGTGCGAGTGGAACTGAATATGCGTACCTTCGGGGAGAAGCTTACGAGCGCGCTTGATGGTTTCATACACGGTGCGAGGAGCTGCGGTACCCGAAGCATCCTTGAAGCAAACGCGGTCAAAAGGAATCTCCGCCTTGAGGATTTGCTTGATGCGTTCAGCATAGAATTCAGGGGTGTGAGCGCCCTTGTTATCCACGCCCGGAGGCAAGCCCATCATCGTCACAACGACTTCGTGCTTGAGACCCGCATCATGAATGCATTGACCCGACCACTTAAGGTTATTCACATCATTGAGTGCGTCAAAGTTACGAATGGTGGTCATGCCGTGCTTCTTAAACATATCGGCATGGAGCTTGATGATATCCGAAGGCTGGCTATCAAGACCGACCACATTCACGCCACGCGAAAGCGTCTGCAAATCTGCTTCAGGGCAAGCCGCACGGAAAGCATCCATCACATCAAACGCATCTTCCTGGCAATAGAAATAGCAACTCTGGAAGCGTGCACCGCCACCTGCTTCAAACCAACGAATGCCTGCATCATAAGCCACCTTCACTGCGGGCATGAAATCCTTGGAGAGAACGCGTGCGCCATAGACGGACTGGAAGCCATCACGAAACGCTGTGCACATGAACTTAATCTTCTTACTCATTGTGTAACCTTTTCTTTTATTTAAGGAGTTAATGTTTTAAATCAATCTCTACGCTTAACGACGCTCAGCAACAGCAATCGCAATGGCGAGTGCCACATCATCAGCCGCAGGGGTGGGGGTGGCAGGCTTTGCAACCGGCGCCTTTTCAAAACGCGGAGCAATCTTACCTAAAATCATTGTGACAAACGCCAGAAGCGTCAAGAATGTAACCGCGATACCCATGCCCGCGATAAGCAATACTAAGCCTTGTTGAAGCATTTTTTTAACCTCATTTCTGTTTTTGAAATCCGAATCTTAAGCTACACCCATCGACAAAACCGCTCAAGTGTCTTAAGTCTTCTAACAAATATCGCATATAAATATACCAAAACCCCCAACGAAAAACAATTGGAAAAGCACCCTAACACGATTCTCACATTTTACCCCTCCCAAAACGATGCTTAAAAATCAACCTTTCCCACTTTTTTCAAAAAAAAGAATTTCCAAAAAACAACCACAAAAAAATAAAAAAGACAAAAAAAACTTTTTTTCGCGTCATTTTTAAGAAAAAATTGCTAATCGTCTCCGCTTATGCTAGACTATCATCAATGAAAACATCCATTTTACCAACCGCTTTTGCCGTCGGGCTCAGTGGGGGTGCAGACTCCACAGCACTCCTTTATCGTTGCCTTGAACTCCCCGGAAAGACCATCGTTGCCGTCCACTTCAACCATGGCTTTGATGATGAAAATGGCGATGACGCCGAAGCCTACTGCCGCGACCTCTGTCAACGCTTAAAGGTGCCACTTTTCGTCGGTCGCTGCACCATCGAGTGGGACCATAAAACAACCAAGGAAGTCTTCGCACGCGACCAACGCTTCGCCTTCTTCAAACACGCCCTCCAAACCCAAGGCCTCACGGCCCTCCTTCTCGCCCATCATGCCGGCGATCGTTCAGAAAATCTCATCCTCCGCCTCGCCCGCGGGAGCGGCCTCGAAGGACTCGTCAGCTTCAAAGACAAAACCCCCTTCCCAGGTTGGCCACAAGCCACCATCTATCGTCCCCTCCTCGATGAAACTCATGAGGAACAAACCGCCTGGTTAGAAGCCCGCGGAGAAACATGGATTGAAGACACCTCCAATGTCGACACCACCATCCCCCGCAATGCCATCCGTCACCATTTACGCACAGTCTTACCCCACTTCGTCGCCGGAGCAAACCTCGCCGGAGACATCCTTGAGGAAGAAAACACCTACCTCAATCACTGTGTCGATGCCGCCATTACACGCCTCCGACCAAACACCCTTGAATGTGCACCCGAGACCAACCTCGTACTCCTTCGCCGAGCCCTCCGTCGATGGCTCCCCGAGTCCCTCTCCTATGCACAACTCCAAGCCCTTGCACAACTCCCCATCGACGCCTCCTACAATCTCTCCCGAAGCGTTCGCATCCTGCGTCAATCCCCCACCACATGGAAACGCATAGAACATCTCCCCCTTGCGCGTCCACCCGAAATTTTGATTGAAACCACAGGGGCTTATACCTTTGGTCCTTGGACCATTCGTGTCGGCGAAACACCCACCTCACAAACGCGTCATACCGTGACACTTCCCCTTCCACTCCTTGTACGCGCACGCCAACCCGGAGACAAAATTTCACCCTCCGGTTTTAAAGGTTCACGCAAAGTTCAAGATGTCCTCACCGACCTCCATATCCCCGCCACCGAACGCAACGCGTACCCCCTCTTTTTCCATCCCGAGACCAACCGACTCCTCTATGTCCCCGGCCTCCGCCCCGCCCCAACCAACACCACCCCCACCATCACCCTCCACCTCGACAAACCCACCCCCTAAATAGAAGCCGCTCAAAGTTTTTCAACGCTAAATCCGTCAAAGGGTATTCATGGCCACATAGCGAAGAGATTTCTCGAGGAAGACATGTGTGACCTATGAGAACCGTCCTATTAATTTATTTTCGCGAGGGGTGTAGACACGTGAGGGATGGGAAGAATATTCTTTGAAAATCCATACCATAATTGGTGTTTTATGATATACTAATGAGCTATGAAAGAGAGTGGTCCTATTTGTCGTGAAGCGTTAGCCTGTCGAGCGAAGATTTTGCGTTCGCTTCGATCTTATTTTGATGATTGTGGTTTTTTGGAATGTGAGACCCCTGTGCGTATTCCAGCGCCTGCAAATGAAGCTTTTCTTGAACCGCCTCCTTCGGGTTCGCGTTGGTTGCGCACATCTCCAGAATTACACATGAAGCGTTTGCTTGCTGCGGGTTCTGGGAAAATTTATCAAATTGGCCCTTGTTTCCGTGCGGGTGAATGTGGTCGTCGTCACAATCCCGAATTTACCATGATGGAATGGTATCGCCCAGAGGAAACCATCGCCGCGCTCTATGAAGATGTGGCAACGGTGGTTTCGCTTGCGTTGGGTCATACGATGACGCCTCATGTGTTTACGGTAGAAGAAGCCTATTGCAAGTGGGCGGGATGGAATCCGCTTGAAATGTGGGATGAAGATCGCTTTGACGAAGACATGGCGCTCAAGATTGAACCTTCCCTTCCTCAAACGGGATTGGTTTACCTCACGCATTATCCTGCACCAGCTGCAGCATTAGCACAACTCTCCCCTGATGATCCGCGCGTCGCCGAACGTTTTGAAGCGTATCTTAATGGGATTGAAATTGCCAATGGCTATGGGGAACTTACCGATGCGACGGAGCAACGCCAACGCTTTGAAGCAACGATTGCGATGCGTCAATCGCGTGGTTTGCCAACGTATCCTATCGACGAAGCCTTCCTTGCGGTTCTTGATGCAATGCCGCCTACAGCAGGGATTGCTTTAGGTGTAGATCGTCTTGTGATGGCGGCGTATGGAACTACGGAAATTCGTGATATTCGACCCTTTTGTGAAGAGCGATAAAAGAGAAAAGAAGAGGTTTGCATGAGTGATATCCTTATCACCGGCGCGCGTCAAAATAATTTAAAGAACGTCAATGTGCGCATTCCGCGTGATTCGTTGACTGTGATTACAGGTCTCTCGGGTTCGGGAAAGAGTTCGCTCGCCTTTGAGACCCTCTATGCCGAAGGTCAACGCCGCTATGTGGAGAGCCTCTCTGCGTATGCGCGTCAGTTCTTAGATCAACTCCAAAAACCCGATGTTGAGCATATTGAGGGTCTCTCTCCTGCGATTTCAATTGAACAGCGTGCCAGCGGAAGCAATCCGCGTTCGATTGTTGCAACCGTAACAGAAATTCATGACTATCTCCGTTTGCTTTGGGGAAATATCGCTCAAGCGCATTGTCCGCATTGTGGACGCGATGTCGTTCCGCAAAGTGCAGAAGAAATTGTGGATCAACTCCTCGCCTATCCGGAGGGAACTAAACTCATTCTCTTAGCGCCGATTGTACGCGGGCGCAAAGGTCGCCACGATGAAGTGCGCGAATTAATGATGCGCCAAGGCTACACGCGTGCACGTATTGATGGCGAGATGGTCGAAATTGAAGACAACTGGCCAGAACTCGACAAGAAGTGTCCTCACAAAATTGATGCGGTAATTGATCGTGTCGTGGTAAAACCTTCCTTGCGTAGCCGTCTCACCGATAGTGTCGAACAGGCCCTACGCGTAGCAGAGGGACTCATAGAGGTAGAGGAAGTTAATGGTCCCTCTCATCTCTACTCGGAAAAGAATGCCTGCGCGGTCTGTGGAATTTCCTTCGAAGCTCTTAAACCTCGGAGCTTCTCGTTCAACTCTCCCTATGGGGCCTGTCCGCGCTGTTCGGGTCTCGGAGCACTGATGGTCTTTGATGAAGAACTCGTCGTTCCAGACAAGACCAAGCCTTTGCGTGAAGCCATTGTCGGTTGGCGGCGTGGGGGACATCATCTCTTGATGTACTACAATTGGTTACTCTCAGCCTTTGCCGCAGTGCGAAATATTGACCTTGACACCCCTTACAATGAACTCCCCGCGTGGTTCCGTAAAGAACTTCTCCACGGCACTGGCGATGAAGAAGTGGAGCTCGTCTACTATCAACGTGGCGTTCGCAATGCAATGGTGAAACCCTTTGAGGGCGTCTTGCCGAATCTCCAACGCCGCTATGCCGAATCGGACAATGAAGACACGCGCGAAACACTCACCCAATTCCTCTCGCCTCAATCATGCCCAGAGTGCCATGGCGAACGTATGCGCCCTGAAAGTCGCGTTGCAACCATCGCGGGAAAAACCTTGCCCGAAGTTATGAAAATGCCAGCGCGTGAATCGTTGGCGTTCTTCCAAAAACTTGATTTACCCGAACACGAAGCCGCTGTCGCTGCAGAGATTTCAAAGGAAATTTGCAAGCGTCTCTCCTTCCTTGTGGATGTGGGCTTAGATTATCTCTCCTTGGACCGTGAGAGTTCAACCCTCTCTGGGGGTGAAATGCAACGCATCCGTCTCGCCTCGCAAATTGGCAGTGGACTTGTTGGCGTACTCTACGTCTTGGACGAACCTACCATTGGTCTCCATCCGCGAGATAACGAACGCCTCATCTCGATGTTGCATCGTCTTCAAAAACGCGGTAACACTGTCGTTGTCGTGGAGCATGACGAAGAGATGATTCGCCGTGCAGACTATGTGATTGATATTGGTCCGGGTGCCGGTCGCCTCGGTGGTGAAGTCGTCTACCAAGGTCCTGCGGCGGGTCTCTCCAAATGCAAAACCTCTGTGACGGCGGATTATTTAACGGGTCGTAAAGCCGTTCCCATTCCGAAACGCGTCAAACCAGGGCGTGCGTGGTTGACCTTGGAGGGATGCGCGGAAAATAACCTCCAACATCTTACGGTGAAATTCCCCGTGGGGTGCTTCATCTGTGTGACAGGTGTTTCGGGTTCTGGAAAATCGACCTTGGTGGAAGATATTCTTATGCGGGCCTTAGCGCAACACTTCTACGGGTCGCGACATAAACCCGGCGCACACAAGAAAATCACCGGCCTCAAAGCCTTCGACAAGATGATTGAAATCGACCAATCTCCCATCGGGCGCACGCCACGTTCAAATCCCGTCACTTACACGGGATGCTTTACGGCGATTCGTGAACTTTTTGCTCAAACCGCTGCTGCGCGTATGCGTGGTTATAAACCAGGTCGCTTCTCTTTTAATGTCAAGGGAGGGCGTTGCGAAGTCTGCCAAGGCGATGGCATGAAGCGTCTCGAGATGCACTTCCTCCCCGATGTCTATGTCCCTTGCAAACAATGCAATGGCGCACGCTACAACCGCGAAACCCTCGAAGTGCGCTACAAAGACAAAACCATCGCGGATGTCCTTGATATGACGGTGGATGAAGCCTTGGAGTTCTTCAAGGAGATTCCACCCATCGCTTCAAAGTTAAAGACAATCTCAGAAGTGGGCTTGGGGTATATTCACCTCGGACAATCCGCAACCACCCTCTCTGGCGGTGAAGCGCAACGTATGAAACTCGCGGCAGAACTTTCAAAACGCGCCACGGGTAAAACACTCTACATCCTTGATGAACCCACCACTGGTCTTCATTTCGCTGATGTCCATCGTCTCTTACTCCTCTTGCAACGCTTGCGAGACCAAGGAAACACGATCATCGTTATCGAACACAACCTTGATGTGATTAAATCCGCCGACTGGATTGTAGATCTCGGTCCTGAGGGGGGCGATCGTGGAGGACACCTCGTTGCCGCAGGAACGCCTGAAATGGTTGCACAGATACCTGAAAGCTTTACTGGCCAATTTCTCGCGCCGCTATTGAATAAGAAGGTCTAACCCTCGCATGTCCACCCTTGATCTCACCTCTCTCCAAACCGCACTTGCAGCGAATGATCTCACAGTTCTCACCGCGCCGCCTGGCACGGGTAAAACTACGCGTGTCCCGCTCGCTTTGCTGGAGGCTCCTTGGTTGCAGGGGAGGAAGATTCTCGTGCTTGAACCTCGTCGTCTGGCAGCGCGTCGTGCGGCGCAATATATGGCAGCGCTCTTAGGTGAAGCACCGGGTGAAACCATTGGTTGGAAGGTGCGTTCGGAGCGTTGCATCGGTCCGAAGACGCGGGTGGAATTTCTTACTGAGGGGCTTCTCGCACGGCGTCTCCTCGAAGACCCCGAACTCGCCACGGTTGGATTAATCATTTTTGACGAATTTCACGAACGTTCCCTCGCGTTAGATGTCGCGTTTGCGCTTGCACGCGAAATCCGTGCGAATCTTCGCGATGACCTTCGTCTCCTCGTGATGTCGGCGACAATGGATGAGCACCTCCTTCCCGAAGCACGCTTTCTCTCCATTCCTGCGGTGGCGTATCCTGTGGAGATTTCTCACCTGGGACCGATCGCCCCTGCAACTGCCATTCTTCGCGCGTTACGAGAAGAGGAGGGCTCGATCCTCTGCTTCCTCCCTGGCGAAGGTGAAATCACCGCCCTTGTAGCGACTCTTCGCGAAGCACACTTACCCCCCAATGTGCGCGTTGCGCCGCTCTATGCAGCGTTGGATAAAGCCGAACAAGACGCCGCGGTTGCACCACCCGCGCCGGGCGTGCGAAAGATTGTCCTCGCAACTTCAATTGCGGAGAGCTCGTTGACGATTGAAGGCATCCGTGTCGTTATTGACAGTGGTCTTGCACGCGTGCCGAAGTTCGCCCCACGTAATGGTCTCACACGTCTCGTCACCCAACGCATTCCGCTGGATCGCGCGACTCAACGCACCGGTCGTGCAGGTCGTCTCTCGGCGGGACGCTGCTATCGTTTGTGGACGGAGGGTGAAGAACTCACCTTTACGAAAATCTCCCAACCCGAAATACTGGATGCCGATTTAACCCAAGTGGCATTGATGTGTGCAGAGTGGGGGAGTGAATTCCAATGGTTGACCCCTCCTCCGCCATCGGCTTGGAAGCGTGCAAAGGAAACCCTCATTAACCTAAAAGCGATGGACACAACGGGACGTCTCACCCCGCTCGGAAAGGAAATGGTTCGTTTCCCCGTGCATCCCGCTTTGGCAGCAATGATGTTACGTATGCAAACCATTGACCCCGCAGGGGGTGCGCTCCTCGCTGCCATTTGTTCGGAGGGTGAAAAAATCGCGAGCTTACGTCAATTGACCGATTTTCGTCGTGTCCTTGAAGTTGTCCTTGAAACGCGCCCGCGCGAACTTTGGCGTCTCGCTGAACGCTGGGCGCGGCGTTCGCTTCAACCGCGTCTTTCGGTGGATGAACTCGCGCCCTATCTTTTGTGGGCATTCCCAGGACATCTCGCAAAAGCGCGTGACAAAGTGTCGGGACGCTATCTCCTCGCAGCCGGTTTCGGTGCGGTCCTCCCGCAAGGTTCTCCTTTCCTCCATGAACCTTGGCTGCTCGCCGTTCGTATGTCCGATGGAGAAGGGGAGGCACGCCTCCGTTGGGTCTTACCTCTGCAACCTGAAAATCTCGCCCTTTGTCCCACCACTACACGCACCCGCATTGAATGGGACAAGCCTTCCGCACGCCTCATTGTTGCAGAGGAAACCTGTATCGGTGCTATCGTTTTAAAACAACGCCCGCTCAAGGAAATCCCACCCGAGGCACAAACCATGGCAAACCGTTGTCGCCTTGAACACGAAGGCCTTCCTTGGACAAAGAGTGAAGAACACCTCGCCGCGCGTCTCCGTTTTTTGCATCGTGCCTTACCAGAGGAGAACTGGCCCGCGCTGGATGAGGCGACCTTAATCAACGCCCTTGCAGAAGCCCCCCACATGACGTTGACACAAGTGCTTCAAGCACAACTCATCTCAACCGGTCACACCCTCCCAGAACTCGACCGAGAGGCGCCCGCCCGCTTTGAAGTCCCCAGTGGTTCAAAATGCTTGATTCACTATGATCAAACACACCCCTATGTTGCGGTGAAGATTCAAGAAGTCTTTGGCTTAAAAGCCACCCCATGCCTTGCATGCGGACGTGTCCCGATGGTCCTTCATCTCCTCTCTCCTGCACAACGTCCCGTACAAGTCACAAGCGATTTGCAAAGTTTCTGGGCCAATGGCTACACGATTGTACGTAAAGACATGCGCGGTCGCTATCCCAAGCACTACTGGCCGGAAGACCCCACCATCGCCATCGCTTCCCGAAAAACCACCCAAAAACCCACACCCTAACAACGTCAAGCTTCCTCTAATAAAAAAGGCTCCCGTTGAGGAGCCTTTTTTTGAATCTTTTTCACAATCGCGATTAGCAGTGACCTTGGGCGATCATTGCTTCAGCGACCTTGATGAAGCCAGCAACGTTTGCACCAAAGATGTAATCACCCTTACGACCATACTTTTCAGCCGTGTCATAAGCATTGTCATGAATTTCCTTCATGATTGCCTTGAGCTTTTCATCGACTTCTTCATTGGTCCAAGAGAGACGCATCGAGTTCTGGCTCATTTCGAGACCGGAAACCGCGACACCACCCGCATTAGCCGCCTTACCAGGAGCGAAGGTGATGGTGTTGTTGAGATACTTTGCCGCATCCGCCGTGCAACCCATGTTCGAGGTTTCAACAACCATGATGCAACCATTCGCAACGAGCGTCTTTGCATCTTCTTCGTTGAGTTCGTTCTGAATCGCGCAAGGGAACGCGATGTCGCACTTGACTTCCCAAGGTTTACGACCCTTAACAAACGTTGCTCCGAACTTCGCAGCATAGGGTTCAACAACGTCATTATTGGACGCACGGAGTTCCAACATGTAATCAACGCCTTCCTGCGTCATACCCTTTTCATCATAGATATAACCATCAGGACCGGAAATGGCAACAACCTTCGCACCGAGCTGAACGAGCTTCTGAGCTGCACCCCAAGCCACATTACCAAAGCCAGAGAGCGCAACCGTCTTACCCTTGATCTCCTGGCCGAGCTTTTCGAGCATGTACTGAGCGAAGTAAACCGTGCCATAACCCGTTGCTTCAGGGCGAATACGAGAACCGCCAAATTCACGCGCCTTACCCGTGAGCACACCCACAAATTCATTACGAATGCGCTTGTACTGACCAAAGAGATAACCCACTTCACGACCACCGACACCAATGTCACCAGCAGGGACGTCCGTGTCCGCACCAATGTGCTTGCAAAGTTCCGTCATGAAGCTCTGGCAGAAACGCATCACTTCATTATTCGACTTACCCTTAGGATTAAAGTCAGAACCACCCTTACCGCCACCCATAGGAAGCGTCGTAAGCGAATTCTTAAAGGTCTGTTCAAATCCCAAAAACTTCAATGTGCCCATCGTCACAGAAGGATGAAAACGGAGACCGCCCTTATACGGACCAATCGCCGAGTTAAACTGCACACGATAACCACGATTAACCTGATAGTTCCCCTGATCGTCAATCCACGGCACGCGGAACTGAATCACACGTTCAGGTTCAACAATACGTTCAAGAATGGCATGCTTTTCATATTTAGGTTCAGCTTCAATGACAGCCTCAAGAGACTCAAACACTTCAGTGACGGCTTGAATGAATTCCTTTTCGTGACCATTCTTAGCAATGGTGTCGTTAAGGACTTTTTCGACATACGGATTCATTTTAGTTCCTTTCGTTTCTATTAAAAACGGCCGTAATTCTATCATTATTTTCCCTCTCAATGCAATAAAAAAATGAACCCATCCTCATTTTTTTCCTTTAAAATAAAGACACTATACACGGGCTAAGTCTTGATGGAGTGATGCTCAAGGGGTGGAACAGTCTTTAGAAAATAAGGACTTTTAGGTATTGGACGTTTAAATCGTTAATTATTAGTCGGCTTAAAAAAGAGGGCTAAGGGCGCTTTTATAAGTCTTAATTCCTCTTGTTGGACTCTGAAGTTTAAAAAATATTGTAGTGTTCTGGCGGGGAAAAGAATACGGCACCTATTCTGCTGAAGCAGAGGGGTGCCGTAGGGGGTAGACGCGTGTTGCTTTAGAGAGTCTTGACGAAGCGTGAAATGCGGGAGAGGGCTTCGCGAAGTTGTTCCATGCTAGTGGCATAGGAGCAACGGACGAAGCCCTCGCCGCAGGCGCCGAAAGCGGTGCCAGGAACAACGGCGACATTTTCTGCATCGAGGAGACGGAGCGCAAAGTCGCGGGCGGAGAGACCGAACTTTTCAATCTGCGGGAAAGCATAGAAGGCTCCAGCGGGATTGTGCATGGGAATGCCAGCCTCGGCGAAGGCTGCATGGAGGAAGTTACGGCGTTGTTCGTAAGCACGTAACATAGGGGCCATGTCTTCCTCGGGTTGACGCATAGCTTCGAGGGCGCCGTATTGGGAGGGTGTTGGCGCACACATAATGGCGTATTGATGGATTTTGAGGATGGTATCCATCATCCAGCGTGGTGCACAGATGTAGGCCATACGATAGCCGGTCATTGCCCAAGCTTTGGAATAGCCGTGGAAGAGGACAAGTCGATCGCGGAGCTCTGGGATTGAGGCAAAGGAGGTGTGCTTTTTCCCGCCCCAGGTGAGCTCGGCGTAGATTTCGTCGGAGAGGACGATAAGATTGTGGCGAATAGCAAAGTCAGCAATGGCACGGACGTCTTCGGCTTCGAGAATGGCCCCGGTGGGGTTGTTCGGGAAGTTGAGCATGAGGATTTTGGTGCGTGGGGTGACTTTGGCCTCAAGGGCCTCGACATTGAGGCGGAAGTTGTCTTCGACAAAGGTCTCGACTGGAACGGGAACGCCGTGTGCCATAGCGATGCCGGGAGCATAGCTGACGAAGCAGGGCTCATGGTAGAGGACTTCATCACCTGGATTGAGGAGGGCTCGAAGGGTGATATCAATGCCTTCGGAGGCTCCAACGGTGATGAGGACCTCGTCCGCGGGGTCGTAGGTGCCACCAAACTTGCGTTTCACATAACTTGCGATTTCTGAGCGGAGCTCAATCAAACCGGCGTTTCCTGTATAGTGGGTGAGACCATTTTCAAGCGAGTTGATGGTAGCTTCTCGAATGTGCCAAGGTGTGTCAAAGTCAGGCTCACCAATGGCGAGGGAGATGACGCCTTTGCGGGTGCTGACGATATCAAAGAATTCACGGATGCCACTCTTTGGTAAGTCAACGATGTGTCGTGCGAGGAATGTGTGTGAATCCATAGCCGCGGGGGTCCTTAGGGGCTAACAACAAGACGGGGGTCTTCATCGGTGGGGGCCATCAAGACGGTGTTTTGTTTGTAAGTCTTGAGCTTGAAGTGGGTGGCAGTGGAAATGATGCCATTGATGGTGGAGAGCTTTTCGCTGACGAAGCGTGCGATTGCCATCAAGTTTTTGCCACTGACGAAGAGGAGAAGGTCATAAGCTCCGCTCATAAGGTAGGCGGCTTCAACTTCTTCAAATTTGCTGACGCGCTCTGCGATACGGTTGAAGCCGCCTTCGCGTTCGGGGGTGACGCGGACTTCTATGACAGCCGTGACATATTCTTTGGGGAGGAGGTCGTCATTGATAATGGCTTGCCAACCGCGAATGATACCTTCTTTTTCTAAACGAGTAATTGCTTCGGAGACTTCTGTGGGGGTGACTCCAAGCATTTGCGCCATAGTTTCAGGCGATTCTTTTGCATTTCGTTTTAAAATATCCAAAAGGCTTTCAATCATGCTTGCCTCAACTTTCTAAAAAAAAGGGTTGTAGAGCGCGCTCCACAACCTTCTTCCAAATATGGTTGCCTCACAAGGATTCGAACCTTGACAAACTGATCCAGAGTCAGTTGTGCTACCGTTACACAATGAGGCAGTAAACATAAAACGCGACATATTATGCCAAATCTTTATTTAAAATGCAATCCTTTTTTTTGATTTTTTTAGGGGGGAATGTTTTTTCTTTTAAGGGAGGAGACCGGGGATATTTAGACGATAGAGTCGGTTTTTTAGCGCATTGAGTTTGTCGGTGTGTCCGGCGGCAGTTTCAATATTGTCAAGGCGGACAAGGGCGCGCTTTCCCCAGAGGATGCCATTGTTAGTATAGCTGGTGGGTTGATTGAGAAGAGTGTAGAGGAGGCGGTAGTATTCCTCTGCTGCATCAGGGCGATAGTTTTGTTTTTCGTAAATGCGACCAATCTTATAGCGATAGCAGAGGGCTTTGTCGGCATCAAAGGCTTCTAAACGTGTGATTGCATTGCGATAGGCAGTAATTGCGGCGTCGAGGCGAGAGGCATCGCTTGCTGCGGTGATGGATTGACAGTCTCCAAGAAGTCCATAGGCTTCGCCAATCCAGGTGGCATTAGGATTGTGCGCGATGAGATCAAAGAGGAGATCTCGGGCTTCACCATGGCGGGCGTGTTGGATAAGGACTTGTGCTTGTAAAAAGCGTGCGTCTGGAAGGATGGGGGCATTGGGGTATTCTTTGATGAGGCGAGCAATGTCGTGTAAGGTCGCGTGATAGTTTTGATCGAAACTATTGGCGAGAGCATTGAAATAGAGAATGTTGGAGACGCGAGGGTCGTTTCCCCACCGATTGATGAAGGTTGTAAAACCTTTGCTTGCAGCGCTATAGTTGCCTTGGTTGAAGTCACTTTTGGCGAGCCAAAGAAGAATATCGGGAAGGCGCTCATTGTCATCGGTATGGGAGATATAGTCTTCGGCTAGGGTGCGAGCTTCTTCATCGCGTCCGAGATGATAGAGACAAAGCACAAGGAAGAAGCGTGCTTCGTTGGCAATATTTGGTTGGTCGGCATTTTGAGCGATTGCAAAGTCTTCGTAGGCACGTTTGTAATTGGCGATGGCATAGTATGCTGCGGCACGTGCAAGGAGAAGTTGTTTGCGATCGGTGCTTTCTTCGGAGAAGCGTGAGATGGAGGCGGAGTAACGGGTAATGGCATCATTGATACGACCGGTTTTGATATAGAGATCGCCAAGGCGAAGTGTGGCAATGCGTTGTGTTTCATCATCAACATTGGTCATATTGCAAACGGTGGCATAGGCATCGGCGGCTTTGCGTGGATTGTCGTTACGTTCGTAGAGTTCAGCCATGGAGAGGGTAATCATGGGACGTTGTTGAACGTCAATGGCAATACGTTGTTGTAAGAAATTAATGGCTTTGTCGTAGCGTTTTGCGAGGGTTGCGGCATGGGCGGCTTCGGCGAGGAGCTCAATTTTCTTTTTATTATCATCTGTGATGAGGGCGATAGCTTTGGCAAAGGTCTCGGCGGCATCGATGGGATCGTTGTGTTGTAAAAGGGCGCGTCCGTGTCCTTGGAGATAGCGGACTGCTAAATCGGAACAATTGTAACTTTGGCGATAGGCTTCGTAGGCTTTTAAGGCGAGATTGATTTCCCCCATTGCAAGATAGGTTTCGGCAACCTTTAATTGAATGTAAGGTGCATCATTTGCGGAGGGATTTATAAGGATTGCTTCTTGAAGGGCTTGAAGTCCTTTTTCTTGTTGATTCTCGAGGGAGAGATAGGTGTTGCCAAGGAGCAAGAGTGCGTTGCGTTTATCGTCATCGGTTGAAGACTCAAGTGCAATTTTTGCGAAGGCGATTTTTTCATCGTTATCGGTGGTGATTTGGGCGATGATGAAGGCGAGCTTTACTTTGATTTCGGTTGGCGTTTTTGAGGCTTTGTATGTTTCTTTGAGGAGCGCAAGAAGACGAGTGTCTGGATTTTTCTCAAAAGCATTGGGAAGTTGTAGGGCACATTCGAGGAAGAGTCCTCCTTGGGCGACCTCTTGAGCGGCTTGTAAGAGTGCTTCACGTGCCGCAGGGCTAGGGAATGCTTGATGCCAAGCTAGGGCATTCGCGGCTTGAATTTCAGGATAGGATGTGGCATTGTCATTGACTTGTTTGAAGCGATCTTGGGCGCGAATTTTATCTTCAAGTGCTAAGTCTGCAATCAGAGCGATACGCAAAGCGGAGAGTCCCCACTGCGAGGAAGGGGAGATAGATGTGGATTGTTCGTAGAGGGCATTGACTTTTTCAAATTCTTTTTTACCGAGATGTGCGAGCATGAGAAAGACAAAACGACGTTCTGCGGCGAGTTCTGGGCAATTATTGACGCGTTGAATGACATCGTCAAAGTGTCCGTTCTCTAGGCTCGTGCGAATGAGGATTTCCTCTGCTTTGGCGCGACGATCGGGGGCGAGGTTGGTAATGTCGAGAATTAAGGCTGCGGTTTCTTCTGCAATGGTGAGGTTGTTGTCATCTATCGCCATGGCTGCAGTTGGAAGGATCTGGTGATTGACGAGCATTGGGTCAATCGTTGTGGCACGGAGATTTGACACAAGAAGGAGAATGGAGGAGAGGAGAAGAGTGAGGGCATTGGGTCTCACGATAAAGCGCTTAATGAGTCCCCAGAAGATGAAACCGAGGGTAAAGAGGAGACAGGGGAGCGTGAAGATGGTTTCGCCTGCGGTGAGATAAGATACGGCGAAGGGGGTGGAGGTAATGGGAAGTTTGCATGTGTAGATATAGTTGCGTTCGGCTTGATTTTCATAAATAATCGAGAGCTTTTGGCGTGCGGGGGAGTAATTTTTGATTTGCGTAATGGTGTCGTCAACATAGGCAATACGTCCCACAGCGTCAATATAAGCTGCACCGCCAGCATTGGAGGTGCGAATCATTGGAACACCGGTTTCAACACAACGAGCAATCGCTTGACGGAGATGTGCGAGGGGTTCAATTGAGGGGGAGGCATTAGGTTCGGGTGAGACGAACCAGGCATCGTTACTAGTATTCACGAGAAATTGTGCGCCGGAAAGGACTGAGTCGCGCGAGAGTTTCGCATCAGTATCATCAAAGCAAATGAGAGGACCGAAGCGATGTCCAGAGGGAAGGGTTATGGTGGTGTCATCGCCAGGGCTACAGCTGATACCTGTTGGGACGAGGGTTTGTAAAGAGGGGAAGATTTTATCAAAGGGGATATATTCGCCAAAGGGAACGAGATGGCGTTTACGATAGAGATGCTGTTGGGGGTTAAAGGCATCGTCGGTGATGAGTAAAGAGGCGTTATAATAGGAGGGTTGAGGCTTGGCGATGGTATAAGTGCCACCGAGTAAGATGGGAGCTGTTGTCCGTGCGAGGGTTTGTAATGTAGTGCGTGCTACATGTGTAACCTCATGTTGAGGGGTTGCAAGATGGGAGAGATCGTAGTGAACAAAAGAGGATTCTGGGGTTAACCAAAGATCAAAAGTGGCTGAACCTTTGAGGAGATTGATGTAGGCGGCATCTTGCGGGGCGCGTTCAAGGAGATTTACGGGGGAGTAGTTCTCGCTTGCGAGGGTGGGATTATAGGAGGATTGGAGGAGGATGTCGAGGATTTCGGCATCTTTTTGAAGAAGCGCATCGTAGGCTTTGATGCGTTGTGCGCCCCAGAGAAAGGCTACGAGGAAGCATAAGAAGGGAAGGCAAGTCTCGAGAGAGAGGAGTAATCGTGCGGAGAAATGTTCGGGGAGTTTGCGATGGAAGGACCATGTGATGCGTTCAACAAGGGTGGTAACGGCTTCATTGAGCGCTACAATGAGTGCACTTACCAACCCAACACCTCCAATGGTGGCGAGCTGGAAGACGGGGAGATTCATGGTGAAAGCAAGGCCGAGAGGATTCCACGCGAAACCTGTGAAGAGGTTGGAACGGAGGGCTTCTAAGGCGACCCAAAGGGCTGGTTCAAGAAGGGATGCAATAAGAATGCGTTTGCCACTGAGGGGGATGTCGGTTGGGCTTAAGAGCGTTTGGCGTAAGCGTGCTGAGAGATAGGCGAAGATTGCAATGTAGAAGCCGAGATAGAGAATGAGTGCGGTACTACCAAGGTAGACAACGGGGGGATATCCGCCGGTGATGGTTAGATTGGATAGCCAGTGGAGTTGAATGGCCCAAGCGATGATACCTGTGAGCCATCCTGTCCAGAAGGCTGCACGTGGAGAGGCTTTACGTGTGACCAACAAAAGAGGAACAAGGGCAACCCATAAGATGCCAAATTCATTGAAGGGATCAAATATAGCACTGAGGAAAAAACCTGAAATGAGAGCTGCTAAGAGATACAAAAGGCTTTGTTTGTTCATGAGATTTTTAGCATAAAAGATTTTCATAGCAAGGCGTGTGTGATTAAGGTTTTGAATAGTGATTAATCATTTGCTGAATGCGAAAGGCTGTAATATCCCATAAATAGCGTGGTAATTGCGGTAGAATGGTCATCGACATTCGACCGAATTGTCGTGGAGTAACGGGATATTCTTTCTTTACACCACAGTGAGAAAAGTTTTCAAAGTTGATGAGATCGTGTTTGAAATCATTAGTAGTGCGTGGCATACACCAATACCATAGATGCTCATTGATAGGGAAGTAGGGTGCACCAATGTCTTCGCGCGCAACCATCATTTCTTGATAGGTGAGCCAATCGGGATTTTTAATCCCGATGTGATGGAGCATTGTGTAATAGTAGGCATTAAAGAGTTGCGTTGAAGGGATGTCGGGTGGAAGTTGACGCCATGCTGCAAGACAACGACCATCTTCTTTATAACGATCTTCTCTGGAGAGAATATAGAGCCGTGGCTTGGGGTCGTCTTGCATTTGCTCGACCATGGATAGCGCATAGGCGGAAGTTGAGAAGGAGAGTAAGACCTTGCCAAGGGCTACAATCACACTGGAGGAGAGAAGTGTGGTCGTAATAAAGATGCCAAGGATACGACCAATCCATGGGGAGCGCGAAGTATTGGCTGTAATGGCATTGAGCGCGAGAATCATGGGAACAATCCAAAATTGGGGTACATAGCGTACATAGCCGACCATTTTTGTGGGGACAAGAAGGCTTGTAGCCGTAATCGAAATGAGTAGCCATGGCGTTGTACACCGGCGCGTTACACAAAGGATAATTAGTGTTAAGATAATGACGGCACGGAAACCTGCACCGAGACCATCGACTTGGTCAAGGTGGAAAATTGGATCAAAGGTATGATCAGGAAGGGTGTCATCGGTATCAATTCGGTGTTGGTAGTATTTGTCTGTAAGGGATTTTGAGAGATAGGCACGCGTGGTGCGAGAGAAGTAGTTGAGCATCTTTGCATCATTGTTGCAAAGATTGAAATCTTCTGTCATCTTTAGGGTCTCAATGTCGTCTGAGAAGGTGTGTTCAGGATAGAAGGGACTTCCTTTATTGAACCAATTGGTGAGGTAGGGGGAGAAACCTACAAGGAGTGCAATAAAGAAACCTAGGAAACAAGCTGCCATCCATTTCCAGAATTTCTTGGGACGGCGTTTTTTTGTGATGAAGGCCCAAAAGATGGGGAAGGTAAAAATTATGGCGGTGACACCAAAATTGATGACCCCCGTGAATTTTAAATTACACCCGATAATAGGCGTAAGAACAAGGTAGGAGAGCCATTCTGTTGCACCGGTTTTACGATATGCACAGGCTGCGAAGGCAAAGATGAGTAAGAGCGCATAGAGTGCACCATCATGTGCACCACAAAAGATGGCAACATAAATCCCAGGTGAGAGTAAAATGAGCCAAGTGAAGAGGTGGCGCTTCCAACGACCGGGACCAAAAAAGATGGGGGCTAATCGCCAAACAATTCCACCGAGCGCAATAGCAGTGATAAGAATAAGTGAATCGCCGAGTTCAATATTGCCAGAGAAGGTCCAGCAAAGTGCATTCCAAATCCAACCAGCACGTGGTAAGTAGGAGGTGTGGTAGATATTGAATGTATTAGGAGTAAAATTGAGGTGGTGGTCGGTAATGAAAGCTGTGAGTGCTTCATGGGTGCTATCAACGACAGGATTCCAACCATCAATGAGGAGTTGTGTTGCGGGGATATGATAGGCTTGAGTATCCCACCATGAGAAAAATATAAAGCTTTGGTCAACGAGAAAGACAAGGAAAAGGGTAAGTATTAACCACCCTAAGCGCTTGAGACCTTTTTGTAGTGATTCTCCACCAATTAATGCAAGGAGGGAGGTAAATAAAAAACCGGAGAGTACCCATGCTAATGTGATGGGAATACGAAAGAGAAAGCCAAGTGACGAAAAGAGAATCGAAAGCGTAGGGAATGCCAAAAGTACAATTGGCAAAGGGAAGAGGTTGCGCTTGAGAATGCTATGTAAGATAGAGTTTTTTTTACGGGATGTTTTTAGGGGATGATGGGTGGAAGATGGAGGTGTACAGACCTCGTCATCGTGGGAGGTAACAACGGACGAGGTCGTGGGGTGAGATGCGTCAACCTCAATGGATACCAAAGGATTCGGGCATACATTGGGGGAGGGATTAGGAGATGCATTTGCTTGAAGCATTCAACGACCTTTTTAAGGGGTTGCCGAAGGGATTACCGAAACAAGGCTTACTTTGCTAGGTTGGGATAAAGTGTGCTCTTGATGGGGAGTTCTTTGCGTAATGTATCAAAATATTGAGCCGCAGCTTCGGTTTTTAATTCTTCCAAGAGAATTTCTGTCAATTCTTCTCGGGAGGGTTGTACTGGCAACATCGCCATAACAGGAACGACTTTGTAGTTCTGTCCCATTGGACGAATGAGGATGTGGGAAGCAGTAACTTTACCTGCAGCTTCATCGCGTGCTGTGACTTTAATAATGTGGTATCCAAAGTCTGTTTTTACGATAGGACCAACTTCACCTATCGGTTGTGCGAATGCGGCGTCTTCAAAGGGCTTTACCATCATTCCACGACTGAATTCACCTAAATCACCACCTGCGTGTGCTCCAGAGGGACATGCAGAATGTGTTTTAGCAAGTGTCGCAAAATTGGCGCCTTCATCTAATTGTTTCTTAAGAGCCTCAATCATCATTAAAGCTTTTGCGTCAGCATTGTCTGCGGTGGTTGTATCGGGTTTCGTTATAATGAGAAAGAATCCTTGTAAAACAACATCCATCCCTGCGCCAGATTCAATTGTAAGGATGTCGGTTAATTCACCCTTGGGTGTCGCTTTGATAGCTTCAAGGACGGTAGGAGGAAATTGAAGCTGGGCGAATTCATTTTCATCGAATTCAACATATATTTGTGGGGGGAAGAAATCTGGATCGATGGAGGCGGCTTCTTCAATCGTCATCTTTTTTTCTTTGAAGGCTGTGTGATAGGTCGCCAACTTATCGGTTATTTCTTTGCAATAAGTGGCAACTTCCGCCATCATTTCATTTAGTTTTGTTTCGTCTAATTTGATATCTTTGAAGACAACGGTATCTAATAATGCCATTTCGAGTAAACGCAATTCAAAGCTTTCGCGATTGTGATTGGCAACGGCAGGAGGAAGTTGGGATAAGGCGACATCAAAGGGAATGCCTTGCTCGGCCTCAAATTCCTTTAATGCGTTTTCACGCATTTCCG
This sequence comes from bacterium, assembly GCA_030535915.1. Lineage (GTDB taxonomy): Bacteria > Verrucomicrobiota > Kiritimatiellia > RFP12 > DVOR01 > Spyradenecus. The sequence goes on along the minus strand of JAUNQZ010000001.1, from coordinate 20,444 downwards.
GAGTAATGGTTACCTTTTCTTTCTTGGCAGCAATCTTGATTAAACTATCGATGATAAAGGTTTGAACGATACGTTGGCGAGCAATTTCTTTGAGATTACTTTTTTGGTCTTCGGGGATGGTGTTCCCAAGCATTTCAAGTAGCATGTTGACATCTTTGCAGAGCTCACCCCAAGTAAAGGTGTGTTCGCCAACAGACGCAATGATATCTTCCGCATTAGGGGCTTCAGGAATGGCAACAATGTTACTTTCAATCTTGGGCTCGGAGGCCTTTGTTTCTGTAGCTTGCGAGGGAAGCGTAAAGCCCATTAGCGTGGTTGTAAAAAACAATGTTTTAATAAGTGAAGATACTCTCATAGGACTCCTTGTATACATCGTATTTTTGATAGACGATATTTTACCATATTATATAAAGAGAAGAAAGTAAAAAATGATGAACTTTGAAGAATCGTTTTTGGGGTAACAAAAAAGCCTAGGTCAACCTAGGCTTTTTTGTTTATGATATAGAGTTTTGGCTTAATGAATCACTTCGTAGATACGAACGGATTCATCTGAAGCGATAATAGCAAGACCATCTGCTGTAACAGCAGTAGTGTAATGCCCCACCGCAATCACGCGTGTATTTGTTTCTGTTACAGAACCTTGCAATGGTATATTTAATGTAGTATTTGGTGCGAGGGTGTAAGAGGAGTATAAATCACCATCAACAACAGCTGCAACAACATTTGCGGTTGCATCTGCAGGAACATCAACCTTGAAGAGATTCAAAGTGATGGTGACAGGTTGTGTAGATGTGTTAATGTAGCGTGCCGCATTGATACCATCCTTGGGGTTGATGTGACGGACTTCCATTTCGCCAGCACGACCCGTACCACGACGCACAATGGAGCGTTCTGTCCATGTCATACCTCCTGTCGTCGACACTTGAACGCGACCTTGGGTAATGGCATCGTCATTGTCAAGAACGAAGTGAACCCATGTTGCATTGACACCCGAGGGCAAGCGGATGCCAACCCATTCACCAGGTTGCAAGGTCTTGGGTTCGTGTACCTTAGGAAGTTTCACATAAATGCCATCGCGAATGACTTGAAGGTTTGATAATGTGTCCACATTTGTGATGAATTCGTAAACCTTAGCCGATGCATTTGGTGCAGACTTGCCTGCTGTTTCTTGCCAAAGACGATTGTAGATATCCTTTGCCATGGTTTCAACGAAAGGCGTCAAAACAAGCGTGGCGACTTCTGTTGGATTCTTTTGGAATGGCAATGCCGCGTGAGCTTTGGAGACGGCTTCGGATTCGGTACGCATCTTCATCATAATCGCGAGGGCTTCTTCTGCTGTCGTGTTGCCACGATAATAGTCTATTAAGGCTTTACCTGTGGTTCCGAAGCGCTGGAAGACCTCTAACCAATTATCCAAGTCCTCAATCATCAAGGGGTTGGCACATTTTGCGAGGAGTTCTGCACCTGCGGTTTCAATGGCGTCAAATTCTTCGTAAAGACGATTGAGGTCGTCTGAAGCAGGGGCTTCATTCTTCTTCAATGCAGCAGTGAATGCGTCAACATTCGGCTTAATTGCAACGGATTCCTCACGACGATAACCATGACCATTTGGGCCTTGGTCAGAGTTATGATTGCAAAATGTTTGCATTGATTTTGCAACATGGGGAGCGATGCGCTTGATTCCATCTTGCCATGCTTGCGTTGAACGAGCGGCATCAAAGCCAGTTGGATTCCAAGTGTAATCTGCGACACCAAAGAGGCCAATTTTCGAGGCTTCAGGCTTATCCATCGGATTAGAGACGAAGCCACTGTAGAGGGGCGCATTTTCAGCATCTAAACCATAGGTGCGTCCCATTAAGAGATGTGCGGAACGGCAATAGTCTGCAACAGGCCAGTTCCACCAAATGTAGGCCTTACGACCAATCTTGTTGTTAATCCATTCCATGGATTCTTTGGTGATGTCGCAACATACGGAGTTGCCCGTCCACATAATCATAATATCGGAATCAAGACCCTTACCGAGCGTCTCTAAATAATCCCCTCCCGACCATGCTTTATTGTATTGCGTGGGGCAAAGGATTAAAGGACGGACATCGGGTTTTACTCGGACAAAGTTGCGGTTGACATAGTTGAGGAGCTCAACCTGCTTATCTGCACGAGCGCCCTCGCCGCCGATGTCGTCAAAAAAGACAGCAAAGGAACGCACACCAAGGGTGTACATATATTCAAATTTAGCAACGCAAGCCTTGATATCAGAGTCGTCACGCCAATGGATGTCACGGCCCGGATGGACAGCCCAAACAAAGTTGACCTTGTTGTCGGTCGCTTCCTTGACTAGCGCACGGAGGCGTTCAGCCTCAACTTGTGGGTATGGGTCACGCCAACGATTGGAGAAGCCATGATAAGGGTCATCTTTCGGGCCATAGATGTAGGTGTTCATCTTCCAGTCGCCGTAGAAGCGGAACTGACTCTTACGAGCTTCAAAACTCCAAGGCTGGCCATAGAAACCTTCAACCGTGCCACGGAAAGGAATAGCGGGGTAGTCGTAAATTTCGACAGCTTGATATTTCCCTGAAGCGGTCAGTTGCTTGAGGGTCTTCACTGCGTAGAAGAACCCAGAACCATCTGCAGCTTCAATTGTTGCGTAAGTCTCCGTCAACTTCAAGCGGTAACCTTCTGCAGGGATTTCACTATTCACAGACCATTTTAATTCAAATGTTGCAGGTGCTGTCATTGAATAGGCGGCCTTCAATTCACGCATTGCATCAGCATCAAAGGTTGAGGGATTTTCAACTTGAATTGACTTAGGTGCTAAATAAATGGTGTTCCCCTGAAGTGAAACTTCACGTGGCAAAGGGTAGACGCGCATCGATTGAGGAAGCACATCTGCCAGCAACACACCACAAAAAGCCAGTCCTAAGCAAAGTATCGTCTTTTTCATTTTTGAGTCCTTTCTATTCAACTTTGCGTAGCCTTATCTACCTTAAAGAAAACGCTATAATAGCATAAATGAAAAGTAAATGCAATATTTAAAAAAGAAATATTTGAATAAGTTATTGATAATTAATATTTAATTAAATTTTTAAAGGGCTAAACTAAAAGCATAATTTTATGGTGTATTTGTTGAAATAAAAGAAGATTAATTTAACGGGTGTTTTTTTGCGTTTGTTTTACCCTTTTTCTAGAAGATTAAAATAAAATGGTCTTAGAAGATCTAAGACCATTTTGTAATGTTGATTTAAATTTTGATATGACTTATTGTGCAATCAAATCAGGGTAGGCGGGGCAGGTCACAGTTGTGTTTGCCCTAATGGAGTCTAGATAAGCCTTGAGTTTGGGTTCAGCATCGCGAGCCTTTAAAGTTTCACGAATATCCTCAATTGAGACCTTCGCAGGGAAGAGCGTACTTACGATGGAGACTTCCATTGCGGCCTTGGTGGGGGCGAGAAGAATGTGCGATGCGCGAGCAGTACCTTTCCCTTCATCGCGTGCTGTTACCTTTATTAAGTGATAGCCAAAGTCTGTTTCAACGGGTTCGCTGATGACATTTAATGGCAAGGAGAAGGCTGCATCTTCAAATGCTTTCACCATCATCCCACGCGAGAAATCGCCAAGGTCTCCACCTGCGCGTGCCCCCGAGGGACATGCGGAGTTTTCTTTTGCGAGAATTTCAAAGCTTGCACCTTCGTCAAGTTGCTTCTTGAGCGCTTGAATCTTTGTCAATGCTTCAAGCTTAGTCATCGGAGGAAGAGACTTGGTTACTGAGACATAGAACTTAACACATTGGTCATTTTCTGAAAGTTCTTTGATCTCGGAGATTTGCCCCACGGGGGTTGCTTCAATCACTTCACGAATCTTTTGAGGAAGGCGAGCCATTTCGTCAACAGAGATCTTTTGTTTGAGACCTTGTGGTGGCAAGAAGCGCGGTGCCTTTTGCGAGAGTTCGTCAATTGTGATAGTTTTTGCTTTGAGTTGATTGTAGTAATTTGTAAAATCGGTGGTTGCGTTTTCGATTTCTTTCTTCACCTTTTCGAATGTTTCGGTTACTTCTGCTTCATTCACAGGAGTTACGGCATAGACATTCTTTTCAACTAATGCAGCTAATAATATGCTAGCCTCAAGTTCGTCTTCAACAATCTTACGCATTTCTGGTTTTAACTTGGCTGTTTCAGTTTTGAAATCTTTGCCAGTTCGTGCCTTGAAATCAACATAGGCTTTTTCGCGCATTTCATCGGTGATGATGATGCCTTCGCGTTCTGCAGTTACGCGAATCATGTTGCTCTGAATAAAAGTATTGACAATGTTTTTGGAGAACATTTCACGTGCGTCATCCATTTGTTCAGGGGTTGGAGCATTTTCTTTAGGAAGCTCGCTAATTAAAAGATTAACACGGGTTGCAACTTCATCTTTTGTCAATGTAAGTTTGTCAACAGTTGCCGCAATTTCTTTTGTTTTTGTTGGTACTGTAGGCTGAGGATTGTAGGTTTCATCATTACCGCAACCCAATGTGGTTAAACTTAAAAGTACTAGTGCAAGACATGTTTTTGTACGCATAATTTTATCCTTTACTTGTGGATATTTAGAAAATATCTTTAATAGAATATCAAAATTAGCACTTTTTAAAAAGTAAAAAATGCTTTTTTTTGAAACTATGTTCTTTTGTTTTGATTTATTGTTATAGGTTTGATTAATCTTACGATATGAAAAAGGAGGCTCGCATAAGCGGGCCTCCTTTTTCATATCGTAAGATTAGAAACTTATGGTGTGACATAGGCGCCGAGGTTTTGTTTCTCGGGGTACATGTAGTAGTTTTGACCTGTTGCATCAAGAACAGAGGCCCAAAGATTGGAGTTGAGATCAATCTTACGACGTTCAATTGTTGCCAAAGGAATCGGTACGAGCGAGTAATCGTCGTTGAGACGACCCACAACGCAGTTGGTACGACCTGCCATGGCGGCATGGACAGCCATGCGAGCGAGGCGGTAGCAAAGAACCGAGTCAGAAGCTTCTGCAGGGCAACTACGAATGGTGTAACTAGGATCAATGTACTTAACAGTAATCTCTTCACCCTTGTCTTCGAAGTGCTTGGTAATGGCATTCTTAAGGAATTCGCCGATATCCTTCTTGAGGATATTACCTGAGGCGTCTTTTTTCACTTCGCCTTCCATCAATTCCTGACCGGCGCCTTCTGCGACAACAATAACGGCGTGGTGACGACCCTTTGCAAAGCGGCGTTCAAGAGCCTTGAGAAGGCCATTTTCGCCTTCAACAGTGAACGATGATTCTGGGATAAGACAGAAGTTGACTACGGGGTTCGCGAGTGCTGCATAAGCCGCAATAAAGCCAGAGTCTCGCCCCATAAGCTTTACGAGACCCACGCCATTGTAGGCGCCGAGAGCTTCGGAGTGAGCCGAGCGAATAGCAGGAATTGAAGCGGCAACCGCAGTTTCAAAGCCAAAGGTACGACCCACAAAGTGAAGGTCGTTGTCAATGGTTTTAGGAATACCGATAACAGAAATCTTGAGACCACGACGACGGCATTCGTTCGACACATCACGAGCGCAACGAAGTGAACCGTCACCACCGATTGCAAAGAGGACATTGATGCCCATACGTTCAAGCGTGTCAACCATGCGTTCGGTGTCTTGCTGACCACGGGAGGAACCGAGAAGTGTACCCCCTTGTTCGTGAATGGTATCTACGGTGTCAGGGGTGAGCATAATGGGATCGTAGCCAAAGTCAGGAATTAAACCTGCATAACCATAGCGGAAGCCATAGATGGTTTTGATGCCATAATCAAAGGCTAGCACTTCAACGAGACCCTTGATAACATTATTGAGACCGGGGCAAAGACCACCAGCGGTAACAATCGCAGCACGCGTGGTGTTGGGATCATGGAAAATTTTACGATGAGGTCCGGCGGATTCCAATTTCGGCACGGTGCCATACTTCTTAACAAATTCATGAACGTAAGAAGCGCGGACGCTCAATAAGGAGTACATATCATCCGGATTAAGGAATGTCGCGTTTTGTTGAATGGGCGTATCTACGTGACATTCGCCCAAGTTTTCTGTGATAAAAGTAAACTTGGAGGGATCTTCTAATATGCGCTTAAATAACGAAAGCATGTTTCTATCCTCATTACTTATGTTGTGCCCATAACGGGCATTTGGTCGTACATTATACTAAAAAAGGGTTAAAAGGTCAAACAAAGAGATGAAAAACTTTCAAATTCTTTTATAACTTATTGGAGTAATAATAAAATCTTTCATTTGTTAAGAAGTCTCGTTGCGGCATGCATCCAACGGAGGTCGCGTTTTCGCATGGCTGCACGTTCTGGAGGGGTCGCATCGTCAGCATCTGTGAGGTGGTCACAGCCATGGGCGATGTAGAGGATGGTTTCCTCTTCAAATGTTGTTCGTTTGAGTTGTTGAGAGATGCGGAGGGCTTCATCGAGATTGACGTAAAGTTCTCCAATGAGACCTTCGGGTTCCCCTGGGAAAGGTTCGTATCGTTGAGTAATAACATCGGTGGGACCATCGTGGTTCATAATTGCTTTATTGACGCTCGCACTGATGGAATCATGAATGAGATGAATGGTCACTTCTTGCCAAGGTGTTTTAGGACGCGACCAACGTTGTGCTGCTGTAATGCAATAGGTCGCAGCTTTAAGTAATCGTATTTTGGTAAGGGGGGCAGTGAGTCTACCATGGAGTTTAAGTCGAATTTCTGTGAGCATATAGGCTCCTTTAATCGTGATCTATGATACGCGCTTGAAGCGCCTCTTTAATGATTTTTGCAAGCTCGGGTGTAATTCCTGGATGTTGTGCAATCGTTTCAACCTCTGCTGCTGCAAGTCGTCGAACAGAGCCAAAGGCTTTGAGAAGACTCTTTTTGCGAATGGGACCAATGTTGGGGATTTCATCAAGGACAGACTCTTTAAGGACTCGCAAGCGAAGCGTACGATTATAGGTAATTGCAAAACGATGCGCCTCATCGCGCAAGCGCATGAGAATTTGTAGTGCTTTTGATGAACGGGGTAAAATGAGATTGGGCCGCCCCTCTGCAAGAACGATTTCTTCAAAGTGTTCGTTAAGACCCGCAACGGGAATCTTATCATAGAGGTTAAATTGTTTGAGAATCGTTCGTGTGGCTTCCACTTGGAGTTGCGCGCCATCGCAAAGAATAAGGTCGGGGAGGGGAGCATTTTCATCTTTCAAATGGGAAAGATGGCGTTGAATCACTTCTGCCATAGCAAGTGGGTCATTGTTGGTGACGGTGCGAATGCGAAAGCGACGATAACGCCGTTTATCCGGCACACCATCAACGGCGGTTACCATTGATGCAACGGTATGTGTTCCCATGAGATGAGAAATGTCAAAACATTCAATAATATGAGGAGGGGAAGGGAGTTGAAGATAAGAGGCAAGCTCTTCAAGACCTTCTTGTGCGGTAGGTTTGGGAAGTGTTGGTTGTAAGCGTACGCGTGCTTTTTCTCGAAGAAGCTCTTTGAGGGCGAGCCATGTATCACGGAGACGTGCGGCGCGCTCAAAGTCTTCTTTTTCTGATGCCTTCAACATTTGCCGATGGAGTTCTTCGGTAATGGCAGGTCGTTCACCACGTAAAAAAGCACATGCTTCATCAAAACGTTTACGATAGTCTGCTTCGGAAATGCGTCCAAGGCAGGGCGCTGTACAAAAGCGAATAATGTCTGCCATACAGTGCGTATGGTCTTCCGGGCAGGGGGTCAAACTATTACATTTGCGAAGCCCAAAACGTTTCTCTACAAAGTCGAGCGCGACACGAACAACTGTTGCTGAAGGGAAAGGACCAAAATAATGCGCTCCGTCCTCACGGATAATACGACAGGTTGTGAAACGCGGAAAGTCTCGTGTAGGATCTGCACGAAGGGCGAGATAGCGTTTGTCATCGCGAAGAAGAATATTGAACCGTGGACGATACGTTTTGATGAGATGGCTCTCGGTCAGGAGCGCTTCAGCTTCGCTCCGAACGATACGATATTCTAAATCTTGAACGTGATGAATGAGACTTCTAAGTTTTGGAGGGGCGGTTCGTAGTGTGGAGGCTCTAAAGTAACTTTGGACACGTCGACGGAGATTTACAGCCTTTCCAACATAGATAATAGTACCAGCCCGGTCGCGATAAAGATAGCAACCGGGCTTTTCGGGAAGATGTTTTAATTTCTCTCGAAGGACGTCGTTCATTTCAACGTCCGTAATATTAATCGAAGTGAATACGCGGGTCGATGAGCATGTAGCAGAAGTCTGAAATCAAGTTGCCCACGAGTTGAATTGTTGCCGTAATTACAATCATTGCCATGAAGATATTATAGTCTTGACCGCGTAAGGCTTCCAAGGAGAAATAACCCATGCCACGGATTTCGAAAATTGTTTCGATAATCATGGAACCTGCGAAAAGTACACCGAGCACACCTCCGAAACCCGTTGCAATTGGAATTAACGCGTTACGGAAAGCGTGACACCAAATGGCACGTTTACGTGTAGCACCCTTTGCTAAAACCGTACGGACATATTCCGAGCTCATTTGTTCCATTAAAGAGTTTTTCATCATAATGGTTAAGAGTGCGAAAGAGGTCATCACATACGCCGTAACAGGAAGAACCATGTGGTAAGCACGATCAATAAAGAGTGTCCAACCTCCCTCGGCTGCGGCCGCATCAGACTGGAAGCCACTTAAGGGGAAGATATCCCAAAAACCCTCAACTGTGCCGCAAAGGAATGTTTTGAGCATCATGCCAATTGCAAATGCAGGAACTGCATAAGCAGTAAAGACAATGATACTGGAGGTCATATCAAAGGTCGAGCCATGACGTAGAGCTTTTGCAATGCCAAGAGGGATACAAACCATGTAAGAAAGTAAGAATGCCGTAATGCCGAACCACATTGAAATCGGAATGCGTTCCTTAATTAGTTCCCAGGTAGGCTTTTTATAGCGTTCGCTTTTTGCGGACATGCCCATGTGTTCTTCGACAGCCCAAATATAATACTGTTCATAGAAAGGCTTATCGAGATTAAGTTCGGCTTCAATGGTTTTGCGTTGGTCTTCTTGAAGTTGCTGAGCGCTTACGCTACTACCCGCCTCACCACCACCAACACCCTGCATTTGGGCAAGTTTCATATCCACGAGTCCACCAGGCGCAGTGGCAAGGATACGTGTTAAAAGAAAGCAAACGATGGTTATGCCAAAAAAAGTTGGCACAAGAAGCATCAAACGACGAAGTAAATACTGGATACGATTCATGCCCCTCATTCTATCACAATTTAAAAAAAATCTCAAAGAAAAAAAGTTTTTTGCAAAAAACTACCTTTTTCTTTTACTTTTTCTTTTGAAAAAGGTATAATACAAGAGATTTAAATGCGAAAATGTACGCATCTATGATTAAGGAGATAAGATGAAAACAATCGCTATTGGTTGCGACCATGCTGGTGTTACTCTCAAGGGCAAACTTGTAGAAGCTCTCAAATCGATGAACTATGAAGTCACCGATGTGGGTTCATTTGATGCAACTGCAGCTGATGATTATACGGATTTCGCCATTCAAGTTTGTGAAGCTGTTTTGGAAGGTCGTGTAGAGCGTGGCGTTTTACTCTGTTCCACTGGTATCGGTATGAGTATTGTCGCAAATCGTTTCACTGGTATTCGTGCCGCTATTGTTACAGATGAACCTGTTGCGAAACTTTCGCGTGAACATAATGATGCAAATATTGTCATCTTGTCGGCGCGTTCTTTAGACGATGATCAAGCGCTTGTTGCGCTTAAGACATGGTTAGATACACCTTTCTCTAATGCGGAGCGTCATGTTCGTCGTTTAGCAAAGTGTGATCGTGCAGGTCGCCTTGCTGAAGCTTCGCTTTTGGCAAAGGCTGATCCTGAAGTTCATGCAACGATTGTTGCTCAAGTCGCTCAAGAAGACGAAACCATTAATCTAATTGCTTCTGAAAACTATACTTCTGCAGCCGTACGCGAAGCACAAGGTTCGATATTGACGAACAAGTATGCTGAAGGTTACCCCGGCAAACGCTGGTACTCGGGTTGCATTCCTGTTGATACGGTTGAAACCCTTGCGATTGAACGCGCCAAGCAACTCTTTGGTGCAGAAGCTGCCAATGTGCAACCGCACTGTGGTAGTGCCGCGAACATGGCTGTTTACTTTGCAGTTTTACAACCTGGCGATACAATTCTTTCGATGAGTTTGGACCAGGGTGGTCATTTGAGTCATGGTTCGCCAGTGAATTTCTCAGGCAAGCTGTATAATATCGTTCCTTACACCGTTGATAAGGATACCGAAGCGCTCGATTATGATGCTATTGAGGCTCAGGCGATGGAAGTTAAGCCTAAGTTGATTCTTGCAGGTGCTTCGGCTTATCCTCGTACTATTGACTTCGCGCGCTTTCGTGAAATTGCTGACAAGGTTGGTGCTTACTTGATGGTGGATATGGCACATATTGCAGGCTTGATTGCTGGAGGCGTGCATCCTTCGCCAGTGCCTTATGCGGATTTTGTCACGACAACGACACATAAAACGCTCCGTGGCCCTCGCGCAGGCATGATTCTTTGCAAAGAAAAATATATCGCAGCAATTAATAAATCGGTCTTCCCTGGAATCCAAGGCGGTCCGCTTGAAAATGTTATCGCAGCAAAGGCTGTTTGCTTCCGCGAATGGCTCCAGCGTGATGCGCGTGCGTACGCTGAACAAATTGTTGCGAATACGGCAACCTTGGCCAAGACGATTGAAGCTGCTGGTTTTCGTTTAGTCTCTGGCGGTACGGATAATCACCTCTTCCTCGTGGATGTGAAAGCTTCGGGCTTGACGGGTAAACTCGCTGCAGCGGCATTGGATAACGCAGGTATTATTTGTAATAAGAATACAATCCCGTATGATACAGAATCTCCCTTTGTTTGCTCGGGCATTCGTATCGGTACAGCTGCCGTAACGACCCGTGGAATGAAAGAACCTGAAATGGAGGCTTTGGGCAATTGGATTGTTGCGATCTTGCGCGATCCTGAAAACACAGACCTCCAAGCTAAGGTTCGTGAAGAGGTTAAGTCTTTAGCCATTCAGTTCCCCGTTCCATAAGGGCATGAAGGAGGCCTTATGGCACCTCATAAAATCGACACGTTTGAACAGGATGGTTTTTCTGAAACAAAGCGCAAATACTATAAGTTTATTACATCATGTGTGATTCTTATGGGTTGTTTTGTCGGTTTGATTTGCGGATTAATCATCCTCGATGTGGTCAAGCCTGTTGGTGAAGCACTTGAAAATCAACCGGGGATGGGGGATTTTCAAGTGTTGAGTCAGGATTCAATTGAGGTTAAAAAAACAAAAATTAATCTTTGCGAGGTCAATAAGGCCATTCTTATTTATCAACTTAAAAATGCATCTAAGGGATTGCCAGAGGATTTAAAAGTGCTCGTTGAAGAAGGGCTGATACATCCAAATAGTTTGATAGATTATTGGGATCAACCCTTTGTTTATCTTCCAAATGTTGGGGATCAACCTTCCGCATACGAATTAAAATCTATTGGAATTGATGGACAACAAGATACACGAGATGATATTATGATTAAACTTAATTGAGTCTCTTATGAAAAAAATTCTCATTCTTGATGTTGCAGCTCTTGGTTATGAACTTTTACAAAAGGAAGGGGTGACCTCACTTGCGGGGTTGCCTCTTTCGTCATTAATTGCAGTAAAGCCTGCAGTGACTTGTGTTGCGCAAGCAACGCTTCGTACAGCGTTGTCTGTGGACGCGCATGGTATTATTGCTAATGGAAAATTCTTTCGAGAAACGTATCAATCTCAATTTTGGTGTCAATCTGCTAATCTTATATATGGTCCGCGTATTTGGGAATCTTTTCGTGAACGAGGGGGACGCGTAGGTCTTTACTTTTTTCAGCAATCTTTAGGGGAAAAGGTTGATGAAATTGTTTCTCCTGCCCCTATTCATACGCATGGTGGCGGAATGATTATGGCGACTTATCAACAGCCTAGAGGACTTTTAGATTGTGAAAATCCGCTTGCTCTTTGGCGATATTGGGGACCTCTTGCATCTCCAAAAGTAGGAGATGATATTGTCAAAACAATAGCTCATCGCATTCAACGTGGAGATGCTCCAGAGCTTTTGTTTGTTTATCTTCCAACGCTTGATTATGAACTTCAACGGTATGGCACTTCGCATAAAAAGGTCTCCCAAAGCGTACAGCGATGTGTAAAACAGATTGAAACGCTATGTGCGGTAGCTCGTCAATACGAATATAAACTTCTTATTCTTGGGGATTATGCGATAACGGATGTACAACCTATGGGTGTGTCCTATCCCAATCGTTTGCTTCATAAACATGGTTATTTTAAAACGCGTAAGGTGAAGAAAATGCTTTACCCCGATTTTTATCAATCACGCGCCTTTGCTTTATGTGATCATCAAACGGCGCTTATCTATTGTATTGATCCTACGTGTCGAGAAGACGTTCGCGCACTTCTTGCTACAGATGTTATGATTGATACAATTGAAGATGGCATGGGGGATGCTGATTTTGAAGTTACTGCGAAAGCAGGGTGTTGGTTTGCATATCCATGGTGGGAAACAACGGTTGAAGCTCCAGATTATGCAACGCATGTAGATATTCACAATAAACCGGGGTTTGATCCTTGCGAACTTTTCTTTGGTCGAACGCCCTTTTCTTCCTCAACGCGGGCAGAGCGAATCCGTGGTACCCATGGTCGTATTGATGCGCCTGTTGCAATGGCGACGGACTTGCCTTTTGATGTAACCACATTTCTTGATTGTGCAAAAGCACTTCAAGCATGGTTACAATAATATTTTAAGACGCTACCATTCGGTAGCATTTTGCTTTTTAGGTGTTAAAAATTATCCTTCGGGATAGAGGAGCGCGTAGAGGTGGGGGGACTTTTCCATTAGTTCATCGCGCGTGAGACCTTTTAATTCATGAGGAAAAACAATCCATTGATTACATTCATGAATGTAATAATTTGGCGCGAAGTCAACTTTTGAAGCCTCGGGTTTCCAATAAACCATCGCGAATTTTAAATCTGCTTGAGGAAGTCTTTGTCGTACGGCTGCCGCCGTACGACCTGTATCAAAAACATCATCGACAACGAGTACGCGTTGTTTTGGTTGAATGTTATCAAGAATTGCATCTGCACCAAAGAAAAGAACCTCCGACTGTTCTCCAATCCCTGCGTATGAAGCACATTTGATAATCGTATGTGGGACTGCTGGTCCTAGGAGAGAAAAGACTTCGCTCATGATAACACCTGGCTGCGCACCCCCTCGCCACAAAGCAAGGATTAAGTCGGGTTGCCAAGTTTTGTCCTCGTAAACTTGACGAGCAAGACGAATACAATCATCCTGGAAGTCATTCGCAGTGAGAAAAATCTTTTGATTAGGCATTAGTCGTAAGCCTTTTGAATGGCACTATTTAAAAGAGATGCCGATTGATGGAAATAAGCAAGAGAAGCTCTTAATAAAATGGGCAAGGTTATAAGAATAAGAAGGCTGAAATAGCGTTCAAAACCTCCTAAAGGAATATAACTAAACCAAATTCCCATGAAAGAGGTGAAGTTGAGTAAGACAAGAAAGGCAATGGTCATTGGAGCAATGCGACAAAGATGATAGGTCGCTTTCGTAGCAATTTTTATATCAACATCATAAGCGTCTGCTATCATCATCATAAGGAAAATCGGCTGACAAAAATACCAGTAAAGGGGTGTTCCAAAGAAACATGCATTGAAGCCAAAGGCTGTGATAAAAATAAAAATCCAAAGCGTAAAGCCATAAATACTTAAGCTAACAATGCGATTTTTCCCTGCGAGGTGTTGCGAGAATTGCATTACACTTAATAATCGTTGTTGGCGCGTGTTCACAAATGGCGTAAAATGAGGCTGTTTTGTTTTTGTGGAGATAGGGCGCGAGAGAAACCACATGTAAGCAATGGTTGCAACACCCGTGAATAACCCTGTCATTGCGCCAAGGAAAAAGAAAAGTGTTGCAAAAATATGCTTCAAAGGTGCGGCTTTAAACTCGATAAAACTGAGTTTTAGGACAAAAAGAAGCGTTTTCATAGCGTCTCTCTTTAAGACTAATCTTTTAATCTAAAAGGTTTAAAGTTGCCATTCTAAACTATCATTACCAACTTCAACATTAATACGGTCGAGCGGTAAACCATCAGGACCTTCTGGCGCATTCGCTTTTTCAATGGGAGCAATACGCTGCTTTGTTACTTTTTCGTCTTTTGGTTTAGATTGCTTTTCGGTAGGACGAGAGGGCGTTTTGGATGGTGTTTTGGGAGGTTGTGTCTTTGCAACCGGCTGAGATTTTTCTTTGGGTTTGTCAACCGTTGTTTGTGGTTGTGCTTGAGGTGCGGGTTGGACAACCTGCGTCGTTGGGGGATCTTGAGGCTTCACTTGTTGTGGTACTTGAATCATCACAGGTTGAATTTGTGGCTGTACGGGCGGAGCTATTGTGATGGGTTGCGTTGTTACGGCTTGTGTTTGAGATTGGGCTTCCGCAAGGCGTACATCGAGCAATTTCTCATTTAATTCAAGCTGACGACTCATCATCCAAAAGATAAGCCCTAAAATCATGCCAATGATGATAATAACGGCAATGACAATAATGAGAAGGGTAGTGTTATTATTCTTTTGTTCCATGATTAGCCTCTTTGATTTTACGAAGACGAAGTTGACCACAAGCCGCGTCTGCCTGTTTGCCACGACTTCTACGCATAGTGGTGTGAATGCCAGCCTTGAGAAGTGCATCGAGGAAGGCTAAACAATCCGCATGCGGCGGCGTCTTCCCTTCAAATTCTTCAACTGGACTTAGCGGAATTAAGTTGACACGAGCTTTACGTTTACGCAATAATTGAATGAGCATATCAGCATGTTGACGCCGATCATTCAAGTGATGCACGAGCGTATATTCATAGGTGATGATACGGCCGGTTTGAGCGGTGTAGGCATCACATGCAACAAGAAGCTCCTGAATATGCCAACGCTTATTGACGGGCATGAGTTTGTTGCGAATTTCATCATTGGGGGCATGCAATGATACGGAGAGTTCAAATTGCACCCCTTCTTGTGCGAGCTTTTCAATCCCAGGTACAATTCCGCAGGTTGAAATTGTGATATGACGAGCACCGATATTAGGACCTTGCTGCGCGTTGAGAATGCGTAGGGCACGCAAAACATTGTCGTAATTCATAAAGGGTTCGCCCATGCCCATTACAACAATGTTGTTGGGATAGGTCCCCATGGCTTTCGAGAGCACCATCACCTGTGAAACAATTTCATCGGCTGTCAACGATCGTACACACCCTAATTGTCCACTCGCACAAAACGCACAATGCATATTGCAACCGACTTGCGAGGAAATACACTGCGTTACACGACCATCTGCAGGAATCCAAACCGTTTCAATGCGTTCACCATCTTGTGCTTCAAGGAGAAACTTTGTCACGCCATCAATACCGGACGGCGTTCGCGTAACTTCTTTAAGGGCGGTGAGCGGATACTCAATAGCGAGTTGTTCGCGAATCGTTCCTGGTAAGGTTGTCAATGCCTCCCAAGAAGAAATGCAATCTTTGTAAAGTCCTTGTAGGATTTGTTTCGCGCGGAACGCTGGCAAACCTAAAGTTTTACAAACAGCTGTCCAATCGGTGGGTAAAAGTGAATATGCAGGTGTCATTTGGACTCCTCGAGAAATGTCTCCTCGTCATAACGGAAACGTCCTGAAACAGCACGCCGTAGGGTGAGGGGATCGGCATAAGCAATGCCTGACCCACAGGGTAGACCAAAGGCAAGACGTGTAATTTTTACACCCGTGCCTTTGAGTCGCTCAGCAATGTAACTCGCCGTCGCATCTCCTTCTAAGTCAGTCGAAAGTGCAAGCAAGATTTCATGGATGCTGCCTTGACGAACGCGATGAAGGAGGGCGGTCACGCGCAATTCTCCCACACCCGTCTGACGATTTGGCGAAAGCTTCCCCATTAACGCATGATAGCGCCCACGAAATGCCCCCGAGTTCTCAATCATTTGAATATCTGCAGAATCTTCAACCACGCAAAGCACACCTTCCTCACGATCACTCCGCGTACAAAGGCTACACGGATCCTGATCATGCGTGGTGAACCCTCCGCAGTAAGAACATAAACAGATTTCCTCTCGGGCTTCTTGCAAGGCTCTCACAAGATTGTCCAGCAACGTCTCAGGACGACGAACAAGTGCTAGCGCGGCGCGTTCACTACTCCTCCGACCAAAGCCGGGGAGCTGTGAAAGTGCATGAATGAGATTGTTAAGCTCAGGAATCATAGACGTTTAAGTATGCCTTTACTACTTGCTAAAGGGTCCATCTCCATCTTTCATCATGCGCTGCATGACTTGCTGGCTCTCTTGCTTGATACGATTAATTGCTGCGTTGAGAACAGTTTTTGTCATCGTTTCGAAACGTGCCGTATTTCCGGCTTTAACTTCTTCAAGCGCTTCTTCTGTAACCTTAAAGGCGGTCACTGTGAAATCGCCAGACATCGTGACGGAAATTCCTGCATTTTGGTGCGTATAGGAAATTTTGGAGATTTCGGCTTGAATGCGCTTGCTTTCTTTGCGCATTGCCATTGCTTCTTTAATTTGATCAAACATACCCATAATGAGGCTCCTTTCAAGGAGTAATTGTTGAATTACTGTTTTTCTTGGATGGAAACAATGGCGCCATTAAATATTTCGACAGCAACATTGAGAATTTCATCCACATATTGACCATTAGATTGTTTCAGCGTCTCAATTTTAATCGTGCGCATCTCGGTCTTAGGTGCAGCCACGGGTCGAAGACTTTCCTCGGGATCAAAACCTTCTTCATCGATCGAATCAAGGGGTTCGTCATGGGCGAGAGGAAAAATTTCCAGAGACGCTGGGGGCGGGGAGGGGGGAGGTGGGGGCGGAGTCACCACCTGGGGTGCGGCGCTCATCGATGTCGCCGCTTCGGCGGCTGTCGAACGCGAAGGAGCGACAGCCGCCAAACGTTGTATCGTTTGTGTCCGCAAGTCATTCAACCGACGAATGACTTCATCCAACGAAACCGCTTTTGCTGCACGAGCACAACGAATCAATGTCATTTCAACAAGGGTTCGCACAGAGAGGGAGGAGCGTAACTTAGTTTCCATCTCAGAGAGCATCGTTGCAATTTCTGCAATACGACGAGCATCAATCATTCGTGCTTGATCGGCTAAAACCTCAATTTGATCTGCTGTTACATCTTGTTGCGCGAGCTCTGCGCCGGCTTGTTGATACACGAGGAGATTGCGGAAATGCCCTAAGAGTTCCGTTGTAAAGCGACGCATATCTTTACCGGTGGCATCCAATGCATCCACGGCTTTAAGAATTTCAGCAACATCGCCCTTAATGATGTTCATCGCAAGTGTTTCTAATGCACCACGCGAAATCAAACCAAAGACAGCCAAAACATCGGCTTCTTCAAGTGTTGTACCCTTAAAGGCAATGAGTTGATCTAGGGCTGAGAGCGCATCGCGCAATCCACCCTTCGACCCACGCGCAATCGCAAGAAGTGCATCATCGGTAATCGTAATTTGCTCGGCATTGCAGATGAAGCGCAACCGACGCATAATATCACCAATCGAAATACGACGCAAATCAAAGCGCTGACAACGGCTAATAATCGTTGGTAAAACTTTGTCACCCTCGGTCGTAGCAAAGATAAACTTTACATGGGGTGGGGGTTCTTCTAGGGTCTTCAACAACGCATTGAAAGCCGCCGGCGTGAGCATGTGCACTTCGTCGAGGATGAAAATCTTAAAGCGACTATGCGTAGGTGCAAATTGGACTTGATCAATAACATTGTGGATGTCTTCCACTTTGTTATTGGAGGCAGCGTCGAGCTCAATCACATCCATATCGGCACCTTGTGTGACGCCTTTACAGCTCTCACACTCACCGCATGGTTGCATCGTTGGCCCCTTTTCACAATTGAGCGCCATTGCAAAGATACGCGACAGCGTCGTCTTACCAATGCCACGCGGACCAATGAAAAGATATGCATGTGCAATGCGGTCTTGTTCAATCGCATGTGCAAGTGTGCGCGTAACATGGTCTTGCCCAACGACATCATCAAATGTCCTCGGGCGCCATTTACGAGCAAGTACTTCGTAAGCCATAATCACCTTTCCGCCGAGCCATTAGATGACCTCGGCGTATTCAAAAAGCCTTTACTTATTGCATCAATGCCGCAACAAGCGCATTGAAGCGAACGGGATCTGGCGGGAGGGACCCTTCTGCAAGGCATGCTTGACCATAGAGCAAATCAATCGTGTCGGCACGCTTGGTTTCATCGGTGGTTTGCGCCAACGTCTGAATCAATGGATGCGTGGGGTTAATTTCGAGAATACGCTTCTCTTCTGGCACACTCTGACCCATAGCTTCCATCATGCGACGCATCGCTGGATTGAGCGCTTGAGGGTCTTGAACCAAACAACAAGCCGAGTCCGTCAAACGCGTCGATACACGCACTTCACGCACCGTTGCTTCCAATTGCTTTGTGATGCTCTCGGTTAAGGCTTTGTATTCCTTTTCTGCGGCTTCTTGCTTTTCCTTTGCTGCAGCTTCGTCATCCTCAAGCTTCAAATCACCCTTATCGGCAAAGACAATTGGCGTCTTGTCGTATTCGTAAAATTCCGTAGCGATGAATTGATCCACAGGGGTTGTCAAGAAGAGTACATCATACCCCTTCGCCTTCAATGCTTCCAAACAGGGACTATGCTTCGCTGCCTGCAAGGTATCTGCAGTAAGCATGTAAATCGCCTTTTGACCTTCGGGCATTGCTTCCTTATAAGCCTTCAACGATGTATAGGCTTCATCCTTGAGGTTTCGGAAACGAAGGAGTTCCTGTAACTTTTCACGATGTTCCCAGTCGCTGTGATAACCTTCCTTTAAGAAATCACCCAATGCCGCGGTGAAGGTCACATAATCCTCTGGCTTTTCCTTTGCCATTTCAGCAAGCGCCTTCAACACGCGATTGGTTACATCATTGCGAATCTTACGAATGATTGCATCGTCTTGCAACATCTCACGCGAAACATTGAGCGGTAAATCAGAAGAATCCACCACACCCTTGATGAAACGCAACCACGACGGAACGAGTTCTTCCACTTCATCGCCAATGAAAACATTACGCACATAGAGCGAGAGCCCATGCTTTTTCCCAGGCATCATCATTTCCATTCCCACACTCTTCGGGATGAAAATCAACGCGCGATATTCCAATGTGCCTTCCGTCACAATGTGCAACGAACGCATCGGTTCACCTGCACCATGTAATGTCTGACGATAAAAGGCTTCGTATTCTTCTGGTTTTACATCCGACTTCGCGCGCTTCCAAAGCGCAACCATCGTGTTGAGCGGCTTGTCTTCATCGGGTTGTTTAGCTTCTTCCTTTTTGCCAACCTCAACCAAATGGATCGGATAAGCGATGAAATCCGAATAACGACGCACAAGGTCACGTAAGGTCCAACCCGAGGTGTAGTCATCCATTCCTTCACGTAAATGCAACGAAATCGTTGTACCCGGTGTCGTACGCGCACCTTCGTCCATGGTGTACTCACCATCACCCGTGCTCATCCAGCGCACGGCTGAAGAACCTTCACCACGACGCAACGAATCCACCATCACGCAATCGGCAACCATAAAAGCTGCATAAAAACCAACACCAAACTTACCAATAAGCTCCGGAATATTGGTCTCTTCGCCTTTCTTCAAAGCTTCTGCAAAGGCTTTTGAGCCACTCTTTGCAATTGTCCCTAAGGCATCCTCCATCTCTTCCGCGCTCATACCCACACCATTATCTTCAATTACGAGGGTATGTGTTTCGCTATCGGCGGTAAGAAGAATCTTCCACTCTGGAGCTTCGGGCGCGATGCTCTTATCGGTTAATGCCAAATATTTCGCACGATCAATCGCATCACTCGCGTTAGAAATCAATTCGCGTAAGAAAATTTCTTTTTTCGAATACAACGAATGAATCACCAAATCCAACATTTGGCGAATTTCAGCCTTGAATGCACATGTTTTAGCCATGATTTAATACATCCTTTTGATAAATGATTTTACTTTAACAACCTGTCTTAAGTTGATGTAAAAACATCATTGCTACGCTTAAAACCTAAGACCTTTAAATTGAATTTATATATTATAGCAAAACGCGCGCGTATGCACAAGTTTTAAACCACGCTTTCAAGATGCATTTTAATTGAAAGGTGTTATTTATTTTTTACGCTGTCCTGAAATTAATAGCTTTCGCAGAATCTCTGGAGGATCGCTGCCATCTGGGCTCTCGATGCATTGCCCTGCGGTGCCAGATCTTTTACGCCGCCTGCCT
>JAUNQZ010000116.1:3650-4198 GCA_030535915.1 bacterium | reverse complement strand
AAAACCATGGAACTATCCAGATTCTCCTATGGCAGATTTATGGTTTGATGCTCTTCTCAAAAGTGGCCTTTTCCCGCAATGGTTGAAGTGGATTGATAACTATATGCATGGGGAATCAAGGAAATATAAACGACGAACACTTTTTAAGTGTTCAATGCCATTCGGCAAAAAACAACGTCTTCGTTTTTCAATGATAAAAGAACGATCGCTCCAGTAATAATTATTGGTATGATTTTTTTTGATTACACTTCATGTTGTATGGATGGTATAACATGAAGTGTTGGTTTATTTATTTGTCTTGTTAAATTAAATTTGTTTGCAATCCTTGAAAGGTTTAATGGGGTAGGGTAAGCAATGAATTTCGGTGTTTATTGATATTTTGGAGTATTAGGGTTTTCATGTTTTAGAAAAAATAAAAAAGTTAAAAAAAGTACTTGCATTCATTTTTTTGTTTTGATATAATGTGCGCCGTTTTACGATACGTAGCGACTCTGGCGAGGTAGCTCAGTTGGTAGAGCAGCGGACTGAAAATTCGCGTGTCGTCGGTT
>JAUNQZ010000116.1:0-3550 GCA_030535915.1 bacterium | reverse complement strand
GGACACGGGCTTTTCATGCCTGTAAGAGGAGTTCGACTCTCCTTGGGGGTGCCATAAAACGCTATGAAATTGTAAACAGCTGCGCAAGCGGTCTCCGGCGAGGTAGCTCAGTTGGTAGAGCAGCGGACTGAAAATTCGCGTGTCGTCGGTTCGATCCCGACCCTTGCCACCATGTGCCCCCATCGTCTATCGGTTAGGACACGGGCTTTTCATGCCTGTAAGAGGAGTTCGACTCTCCTTGGGGGTGCCATTTAAATCATTAAGTAAAGAACGAAGTTACGGCTTCGTTTTTTTGTTTTTATTGTAACGGATTTTATTTTTAATCTACCTCGATGTGACTTTTTGTTGTGTTTTTATGGTTGTTTAATAATTTGTTATTCTCTCATTTTCTTTAACTTTTGTTTTAATTAATATTGCGTTTATTCTCGGACTAAGACCTCTTCGCATTGTTCATTTTTTATCTTGTTATTTTTTCCAAAAAAAGACTTGCATTTTTAGATCATTTTTGGTATTTTATGGGGCACATTTGTATGGACTTGGTGGGACACGCCCTGACTCCCTGTTGTTCCACTCCGGCAGAATCCATACTTAGAGCCCTCCGACCACTGGACCGTTGAAGGTGTGTTGATGGAGTGCTTAACATTAAATAGACAGGGTAAAACAATGACAAAGACGACTCTTCCTGAGTTGCCCAACAACGAAAACCGCAAGTGGTACATCGTCGATGCGGCAGATAAGCCTCTCGGCCGTTTGGCTGTGAAAATCGCAAATGTTCTCCGCGGTAAAGATAAGCCTGATTTCGCTCCCTCCGTGGATACGGGTGCTTTTGTGATCGTGATTAACGCACAGAAGGTTGCTCTCACGGGTAAGAAAGAAGAACAGAAGCAGTACGCAGACTTCACCGGTTGGCGTGGTGGTCTCACAAAGACCCCCGCAAGTGTCATCCGTGAAAAGAATCCTACCCGTTTGATTACAAACGCTGTGTGGGGTATGCTTCCGAAGAATAACACCGCTGATGCTCGTATGAAGCGTTTGCGCGTGTTCGTTGGCGCTGAACATCCTCATGCTGCTCAGAAGCCCGAAACTCTCAGCATCTGATTCTTCGAAAGGATTTTAAAACATGGCTACTAATGAAATGACTGTGACCAAGGGCACTGGCCGTCGTAAGACTGCAGTTGCACACGTTCGCCTTGTTAATGGCACGGGTACTTGGACGGTAAATGGTGTTGCTCTCAATACCTATATTCCTAGCGAATCGCTCCGCGAATACATCAATCAGCCTCTCGCAATGGTTGAATTGGCTGGTAAGTATGATGTGCTCGTCTCTGCTAAGGGCGGTGGTATCTCTGGTCAGGCTGGCGCTATGCGTCATGCTCTCGCTCGTGCACTTTGCGCAATGGATGCAAATCTTCGTGAAGTGCTCAAGAAGGCAGGCTGCTTGACGCGTGATTCTCGCATGAAGGAACGTAAGAAACCCGGTCAGCGTGGTGCTCGCGCCCGCTTCCAGTTCTCCAAGCGCTAATTCATCACCGTTGCGGGGCATGGCTCCGCTCGGTTTCCGAAGGGGGCGGACGTCTTCATCCGGGGACGTCGCCCCTCTTTCGCTTTTCATCTGGGAGTTCCGAGCCTTGGGTGGCTTAAGCCTGGATGTTTCATTGCCGACCATTCGCCGACAGAGCATGTGTGACGGGATTTCCCCAGTCAGCGCTTTTTTGTGTCTAGACTGCCTATCCCTCTTTTCTGCCACATCGTTCATCCGCAGTGTAACGGCCAAACAAGAGAGGAGGGCTCGTTATGGGTCTTCTTTCGAAAATTAAATCCATCTTTGGCTTTGGAGGAGCCAAGCAATCCTCCACCCCAAACGCAAAGCAAAAAGGTCAACATTCTCAAAAATTTGAGAAGAAGCCCGGCGAGAAGCGTTCGAAACGGAACAACAAGCAACGTTCTGAGGGGAGACGACCCGAGGGCCAGTCGCGTCCAGGGCATCGCGAGCGCCGCGAAAATTTCAATTCATCTATAGATGCTAATCGTGGTCCTACGCGTTCGCGTTCGGCAAAGCCTCGTCGCGTGCGTGCCTCTAGTGAGACTGGGGCGGTAGAACCTTCGCAGCAAACTCCGTCACATGAACAGGGGCGTAAGCCTCGTGAAGGAGGGAAGTCGCGCGGTCCTCGCATTGATCATAATTTGCGTAATACACCTGCACATCGTGAGCGCCCAGGCGGGGCATTTACTCCAGAGCAGTTAAAAGCCTACGCGGCCGCACATGCTGCTTGGGATCCTGCGTCTTATGTAGTGCCGGAAGCTGAAGGGAAAAAGCGTTTTGTAGATTTCGGTTTGCCGGGTGAAATTCTTCATGCTGTTGCAGATTTAGAATTTCAATACTGCACTCCCATTCAAGCACAATCGCTAGAATTTTCTCTTGAGGGGAAAAATGTCGCGGGTCGTGCTCAAACTGGAACAGGAAAGACTGCCGCCTTTTTAATCGCTGTATTGACGCGCTATTTGCGTACACCTGAACGTCGTAATCTTAAGCCAGGCACACCGCGTGCACTTATCTTAGCGCCGACACGTGAGCTTGTTATCCAAATTTGTAAGGATGCTGAAGCGCTCGGTAAGTACTGTGGCGATGTGCGTTCGCTTGCGGTTTATGGTGGAATGGATTATGATCGTCAGCGTCATGAGTTGGAAGATGCCCCAGTTGATATTCTTGTGGCAACACCTGGTCGCCTTATCGATTTTGTCCGTAATCACATCATCAATCTTCGTTTGGTTGACACACTTGTGATTGACGAAGCCGATCGTATGCTGGATATGGGCTTTATTCCTGACGTGCGTGCGATTGTGAATCGTTTGCCAGATCGTGACCGTCGTTGCACGATGCTTTATTCGGCAACGTTGAATGATACGGTGATGAATCTCGCCGCAATGTGGATGCGTGACCCTATCCGAGTGGAAGTCGAAAGCGAAACCATGACAACGGAAACGATTCGTCAAGTGGTTTATATTGCGCGATCGGAAGAGAAGTTTAAACTCCTCTATAACCACCTAGTAAAGTATTCGGATGCACGTACGATTATCTTTTGTAATCGTAAGTTTACAACGGAACGTATCTGTGAGAATTTGCGTCGTCGGGGCATCCCTTGTGAGATGCTCTCTGGGGATGTGAATCAGGTGCGCCGGTTGAAGATTTTGGAAGCCTTTCGTGCGGGAGATGTGCGGACGGTCGTGGCAACGGATGTGGCGGGTCGTGGCATTCATGTCGATGATATCGCTTTTGTCGTGAACTATGACTTCCCTTATGAACCAGAAGATTATGTGCATCGCATTGGTCGTACGGGTCGTGCGGGGCATACTGGCACGGCGATTTCCTTTGCGGACGAAGATGAGAGCTTTATCATTCCTGATATCGAAGCTTACATTAAGGAACCGCTCAAGTGCGTTATGCCCGAAGAGTGGATGTATGCAGAAATCCCTGCTCCTGCTCCGCGTCATAAACGTGGTGAGCGTAAAGGGGCGCCAAAGGCAGTGGCCACCGAAGCGCCTGTTGCCG
>JAUNQZ010000115.1 GCA_030535915.1 bacterium | reverse complement strand
TATTCCCCGAGCGCAGCGAGCCATATCCAAAACCTTTCCGTGTTTTCCGTGTATTCCGTGGTTTAATTCGTAATTCATCATTCGTAATTACAGCAATTTAACCTGTGCTCCTTGGCGATGAGGGTGCATCTTGCGAATCGTCCATGTCACATCTAAGCCCGAGGTGAATTGACGAATTTGCTTACCAAAGGCATCGTCGTCATCAATCACAATTGCGACAATGGTTGGACCTGCGCCAGAGATATAAACGGCGACGGCATCGGTTTGCTCAACGGCAAATTTCATGACCTCCTCGCCTTGCGGAATCAGTTGCAAGCGATATTCTTGATGAATGCGGTCTTTGCAGCCTGCACGAATCAAGCGTGGGTCTGCGCGTTCGAGCCCTTCCACCAAAATCGGCACGCGTGACAAATTATAAATACAGTCGGTGAGCGAATAGGTCTTTGGCAATGCTGCACGCGCGGCCTCTGTAGGCACACGAACATCTGGCATAATGGCATAGAAACTAATCCGGTCGCTCATCGGATAACGATGCCAATAAACAAGACCATCCTCCACAATCGCCGCCACAAAACCTCCAAGAATCGCTGGCGCGACATTGTCGGGATGCCCTTCAATCAATGTTGCCGTTCGTAAAATTTGCTCCGTATCCATCGATAAATTGCCGAGAACATTCGCAGCCATCACGCCTGCGACAATACACGTAGAGCTCGACCCTAAACCCGAACATACCGGCAAGTCCGTGTCAAAGGTAATTTTCAAATTCGGCGCCAAACGACCATGTTGTGCTAAGACCTGTGTAAGGGTCGTATAGAGTAAATTGTTCTCCGGCTTTGCGAATTCCGCTAGGCAACCTTCAATTTGTAAACGCTCTGGACAGTCGGTATCGAAGGTAAACCGATTATACATATCAAATGCAATCCCCATCACGTCAAATCCAGGACCAACATTGGCACTTGTCGCAGGGACCGAAATTTTAAACCGCATAAACATCCTTCCAATCTTAAAATTAAAAGTATTGTATTGTAAAATGTAATTTCATACGATTATAGCATAAAAACGTTGTTATGGCGATAGCTTTTTTCGTACACCCGTCTTCAAGAAAAACCAACGATGAATTTTTAATAGCAATTGCAAATGACTTATGCTAAACTAATACGAAAAGGTAACGCCTATCCATAGACCGGGGCATTGGTTAAAATCCTCTATTAAAAAAAGGAACGCGTTATCCATAGACCGGGGCATTGGTTAAAATCCTCTATTAAAAAAGGAGATTCATATGAAGACATCTACCCCAAAGAAAAAAACAGTTGCCAAAAAGGTTCCCGTAAAGAAGACTTCGGCAAAGCCTATTATTGCGAAAAAAGCCTCTGCGAAGAAGCCTCTCGTCAAGAAGGCTCCGACGAAGCAAGTCTCCGCAAAGCCCGTGGTGAATCCCTTTGTGGAAGACTGCTGGATGCCGCGTTACGCAGCAATGACGCCTGAATTGTGCGTGGCCGCTTTTGAACAAGAATTACCAGAAGCGCAACGTGCCTTTGACAATGTCATTAAGCGTCTTGATATTTCTTGGCAAGGTCTTGTGCTCGATCCCATGATGGCGACGCGCAAGCTCTTTGGCATTTGGGGAATGCTCGGTCACATGATGTCGGTTGTAAACTCCGCAGAATGGCGTGCAGTTGAAGAAGCCTGGCAACCGAAGCTGATTGCATTCGTTCAAATCCTTTCGCAAAGCAAACCGCTCTATGAGGGTCTCCTTTCGTTGCTTGACATGAAGATCTTGACGCCATGGCAGACGCATGTGGTCTCGCGTATGGTTGAGGGTATGAAGAATGCCGGTGTTGGTCTTGCGGGTGCGCAAAAGAAGCGCTTCAACAAGATTCAAAAAGATTTAGCCATGCTCTCGATGAAGTTCCAAAACAACGTCCTCGACGCAGAAAAGGAAGCCAAGATTGAAATCGCCCCTGATCAAGCAGCGGGTATTCCTGTGGACTTACTGAAGGGTAAGGGACCTTGGACCTTGGGGATTGATTTTGCGACCTTTGATTCGGTCATGCGGTATGCTGAAGTTCCCGCTGTGCGTGAAAAGTTCTGGCTCGCTCGCTCAACGCGTGCCTCTGCTGGTAAGTTGAATAATGCACCTTTGATTGAACGCATCCTTACCTTGCGTCAACAGCTTGCAACGTTGCTCGGCTACAAAGATTATGCACATCTTTCAACCGCTTCCAAAATGGCAGGCACTCCTACCGCCGTCCATACGCTCTTGGAGCCTATGGCAACCATCGGTCGCCCCGCGGCAAAGGCAGAGGCCACCGAACTCGAAAAGTTTGCAAAAGCCAATGGATTCAAGGGTAAAATGCAACCTTGGGATGGCGCATATTGGGTTGAAAAGGATTCGCAACAGCGTTTTGGCTATGACGAAGAAGCCTTGCGTGAATACTTCCCCTTAGAACATGTTCTCGAGGGAATGTTTGGCTTGATTAAAAAGCTCTTTGATGTGACGATTGAGCGCGTAAAAGGCGACATCGCCGCATGGCATAAAGATGTTCGTTTTTATCACCTCAAAGATAAAAAAGGAAATCTCTTTGCAGGGATGTACTTTGATCCCTTTGCACGTCCAGGTACAAAAAATGGTGGCGCATGGGTGAATGAAATTCGCATTCGCGATTTTGAGACGCGTCAGCAACTTCCAATCGCAACGGTTTGTTGCAACCAAAAGTCGCCTTCGGGCAAGCACCCTGCAACGATGAGCTTCTACGAAATCTCAACGCTCTTCCATGAGATGGGTCACGCCTTGCAAGCGCTTTTGACAACGGTGGATTCTCCCACCTGTGCATGTATGGAAAATGTCGAATGGGATGCGGTTGAAATTGCCTCGCAGTTCTTTGAACAGTTCCCCTATGATCCTACAATTTTGCGTGGTCTTTCAAAGCACATCAAGACGGGTAAGGCCTTGCCACAAACCCTCGCCGAGAAGATTGCTCAAAAGCGTACTTATCGTGCTGGAACCGCGCTCGTGCGTCAGTTACTCTTTGCTCAGACAGACCTCTTCCTTCATTCGACCGCTTATCCTGGTCGTTATAAAAAGGCGAACGATGTTAAGCAAGCTTTTTCCAAGAAGCTCTTCCCCAAGCCAATGCATGAAGCCGATCGTTTCCTCAACGCGTTCACGCATATCTTTACGGGAGCCTACAGCGCAGGTTACTACTCCTACAAGTGGAGCGAAACGCTCTCCGCAGACATCTATGGCGCGTATTGCGACTTACCCGCAGCCAAACGTAAAGCCTTCGCTAAACGTTACCAGGCAACCATCCTTGGTCTTGGCGGCTCCTTACCCGCAGCGGAAGTCTTCCGTATGCTGATGGGACGCGACCCTGATGCAAAGGCCATCCTTCGTCAGCAAGGTTTGCTCAAGGATTAATCCTTTTCAGTAAGGGTTTAAACTCCCTCTATATGAACGAACGAGGGTGATGGAGGTTGCCCTCGTTCGTTTTATTTTAATAGACTCTTTTGCGTGTGTTATGTTTCTCCCTGAAACGCCCCCATTCACGACCTTTAAAGGCTTTCAAGTGAAAGTCTTTCGTCAAGGCCAATGTAATTTAATTGAACGCAAATTGCAACGTCCCGTTGTGCTGTTTGCGCCGCCACGCGAAAGTGTTGGCGTCTTTCTACCGCGAGGAGCATGGGCCGCGGAAGAACCCCTCCTTCAAGCGGCTTGGAATGCGCAAGGTTCCCCCACGCCACGACGTCCATCGGCCTCTGAGAGGGTTTACTTCGGTAAGATTCTTCCGATTCATGAACTGCCTTTTGCTGGATACGACGATCTTTGGTTAGAACCCGATGCCAGCGCCATGACCATTGCTTATCGCCGTCACCCTGATCCAAAGCGCCGACAACAACTCCTGCAGACCTTTGAACGCACCCAACTTTTGCAACATGCAGAAAAAGCGCTAAAAACCTTTCTGCCACGGCTTGAACGAGCCCCTCGCGCACTTGTTGTACATCCGTTGCGCCCGCGCATCCTTGGACAATGTACCCGCGATGGAGAAATTCGTTTAAACGTCTCGCTTCTCCAATGGTCTCCAGAAATTCTTGAAGAAACCCTCGCTCACGAACTCGCCCATTTGACCGTCTTCAATCATCGTCCTATGTTTTGGCGCACCCTCACAGCGTTACTTCCCGATTGGCTCCCACGCTCGCTTGCACACTACCTTTAAGTTACCCCTCGCGACCGTTCCTAGGAGTCTGTCGCGCGAAGTTACGGTAAAGACCAAAATCGAGGATAAATGCTGACGTTTATCCATAGACCGGGGCATTGGTAAAAACCCTCTATTGAAAATTATG
>JAUNQZ010000114.1 GCA_030535915.1 bacterium | reverse complement strand
GGAGCAGTGGCCACTGCCACTGAATAAGTGCTTGTACCCCTAAAGCTAAGAGAAAATAGAATGGAACACAATAGGGCGCTAAAACAATAAAGAAATTCTTCTTTGAGAGTTCAACACATCCCTCATTATGATGAATTTCAATGCGAATCGGGCGCGCAAAGAAAAACAACCCAACCACAAGGTGCATCATCTCATGTGCAAAGACATAGGTCGCGGCTAAAACCCGATGCAACAGAACATAGGCAACAAACATTCCCCCGAGACCATAAACGAAAGGGGTTAAAGGTCCATCCCATCCTTGTTGTGCGCCGAAAACAAGCGTCCACCCTTGTAGCAAAGTCTTTCCAAGAGCCCACAACAAGGGGAGTCCAAAAAATGCCAGTAACCAACGCAACACGGATGGGCTTACTCCTCGTCCATAGACGCTTCAACCGTCATGTTGTCTTCTTCCTCTGACACTTCTTCGGAGGCTTCTTCATCCGCTTCAACTTCAGATTCCACCTGTGTCGTATCGAGTTGAAGCCCCTCAAGCGTGAGCGCCGACTTAGGATTCCCTTGTGCAACATCCAACAAGGTCTTGTAAGCATTCTGCAACGTCTTTGAATTTTGACGCGCCTCAACACCAATGAACAAATCCATCATATACAGCGCACCAACACACAATTCTGCACGCTGAGAAGGAGCAAGACCAAAACGCTGACGCGAGGATGCCTCATCCAACAAAAGGAATTTATAGAAGGTCAACACTTCACGACTCTTTAAAAAGTCAGGCCATGACTTAACAACACCATTCACCTTAATGGTAGCTTCCGTTGCATCGGTCAAAATACACCCACGAATCGTCTTAAAACTACCCTTTGTAACAGCCGCAATTGTCCAAGTTTTAAAGTCCGCAAGGACTGCAATACGATTTGCAATCACATTGGCAGCAGCTGTACCAGCCTCCGATTTCAAACGCAACCGCGGCAAACGCGTATCATATTCCTTTTTCGCCTCTTCTAAATTAAAGGCTTCCACATCCTTCATCACATAAGTTTCAAGACGCGACTTAACATTCTCAACATCCTTGGCGGCTTGCTCTGCTTCTTTCGCGGCTTGCTCTGCAGCCTTAGCGGCTTGTTCAGCGGCTGCTGCTGCTTCTAATTTCGCTTGATGCATCGCATCGCGATGTTGACGCGCCTTCGCGAGCATAGCGTTCAAGGTTGCATTTGCATCCATCGCATCCAAAGCTCTCACCTTTGATGGATAAGACTTAAACTCAGCACTCTCCTTAAATGCTTTCCACTCATCCTTCACCGACTTCACATGTGCATCAATCACATCCACACTTTCTGTCGGGACCGTTGCTTCTGCTTTAGAGAGGGCTTTGCAATGTTTTTCCGTTGTCTTTTTCAATGTTTCTAAAAGATCAACCGTTTGATAAGCCGTCTGCAGGCTTTGTAAAAGTTGTGTAGGTGCAGGTTCTTCGGTGGGTTCCAACCATGCAAGTTCTGTTTCCCATGCCACAGATTGTGCATTCGAACGCAAGGTCTTCAACACATCCTCAGACGTTTTAAGAGAAACCACCAACTTTCGCATCTCTTCTTCTGCGGCTTCACGCAAGGTCGTCAATTCCGCACGCGCTGTCGCAGCCGCCTCAACCGTAGGATCTTCCATCGGCGTAGCAACAACTGTAGCATTTACCTGATCCGGTGTTTCTTTGTCCCCACCTGCCATCACCAACAAGAGAATACTCGCAACAACAATCGAGATGAAACCGAAAAGCCCCAACCCAACCCACAAGCCGAGATGACTCTTCTTTTCAACAAGCGGTGCATTCACATTGCGAATCGGAACAATTGGAATAGAGGTCGTCGTCACAGGCCCCGTAACATTCTTGCCTTTGAGCACAATGCGTTTACCACCGCCAATGGACGACTGCGCAGACCGCAACTCCTTACGCATATCATTGAGCAACGAATCATAGTTCGGATAGCGACGAATAAGCTCCGGCTCCAACATTCGCATGACAATCTTTGCGATTCCCTCAGGACAACTGGGACAAAACTCCGTAATCGGACGAGCCGGTCCCAACAAACGCGCTTTCATCACCTCAACCGCATCGGCACCTTCAAACGGCGGCACCCCCGCAATCGCATGATACAGCGTCCCTCCAAGCGAATAAATATCCGCACGAAGGTCAATCTTTTGTTTCCGCAAAGTTTCAGGTGCAATGTAATAAGGCGTTCCCCAAACTTCATTATTCGCCGCCGCACTTGCACCCGAGAGCGCTGCAATACCGAAGTCTGCCAACTTGGCTTCTCGCGCCTCATTAATCAAAATATTCTCTGGCTTCACGTCGCCATGAACAAGTCCCTGCTCCGATGCCGCGCGCAAGCCTTGTGCAATTTGCATGCAAATATTGAGCGCCGTTGCTGGCATAACGGGTCCCGAAGCCATCATCTTATCAAGCGCATCGGGCTGAACCAACTCCATCACCAAATAGGGCTGTCCTTCGGCTTCACCAAATGCATAAATCGCAACGATATTCGGGCTATTCAACTTCGCCGCAGATTGTGCTTCACGACGGAAATTCTCAATAAAGGAGGGATCCTCCGCAGCTTTTTCACGCAAAATCACCTTCACCGCGATTTTACGACAAAGGCCATCATCAAAGCCTTCGTAAACCGCCCCCATACCTCCAGCGCCAATCAAACGAATCAAACGATACTGTTGACCCAAACGACCTGGCACCATTATTTTTTCACCACACGAGGGACATGTCGTTTCCGTTAAAGGCGTCAAGGTTTTATCGATGGGAGCATTACAATGCATGCATGTAGGAGCATCCAAGGGGGTAGCTACAATTCCTGTCGTTGACATCGTTCAAATCCCTTCAATTAAGCATGTCGTTCATGCAAAAGTGTCACAGCGCGTTCTAACAACGCCTCATCCATTTCGTGAATTTCCGTCTTACGCCCTAATCCATCTGGCAAAGTAATACAGAGATTCCCTCCGAGATGTTCCCGGAATTGACGAATCCCTTCCAAAATCGTCAAACGATCATCCGTACCACGCAAAACCAATTCATCGCACCACACATTCAAGCCACAATTCTTCAAAAGGGCGATTACATGTGTCGCTTCCACCGGCGTTACCAAATCCAACAACGATGCATACATCATATCGAGCGCGATACCAATTGCCACCGCTTCTCCATGTGACATCTGATAACAAGTCATCGCTTCCAAACGATGAGCACACCAATGACCAAAATCCAACGGACGCGCACTTCCGCGTTCAAACGGATCCCCAGCACCAGAAATATGCGCCAAATGCAACTGCGCCGAACGATAAATCATCTCTTCCATCGTCCGTTCATCACGATCCCGTAACGCCGGCGCATGTGCTTGCAACCATTCAAAAAAGGCGATATCCTTAATGACGGCGACTTTAATCGCTTCAGCAATACCATTTCGCCAATCACGATCCGTCAAGGTATGCAAGAAAGACGCATCATTCACCACCGCGAGTGGAGGCGCAAAGGTTCCAAGAAAATTCTTTGCAGACCCATAGTCCACACCATTCTTGACCCCTACGCCAGCATCCCCTTGCGACAGCGTTGTGGTATTCACGCGGAGAATGCGACACCCACGATGAACAATCGATGCCGCATAACCTACCACATCCTGCACGGCGCCACCGCCAATAACCACAAATGTATCTTTACGACCAATATGCGTTTGATAAGCGAGCTTGACCAAGCGTTCTACCACGCCGTCATGCTTCTTGACAAACTCATTCCCCGGTAAAAACTCAATGGGCGTCGCAAGCTCAACCACATCCTTATGTGCAGTCAACCACTCCGTGATTTGATGCACGAGCTGTGGATGACAACGCTCCACCCCGCGATCAATCACAATCACCACGCGAAAAGGCGCAGGCGCCATCTCATCACGCGATAAGAGATCCACCAAAAGATTATTTTCAACATCGAAAAGTCCGCGGCAAAAGACCACAGGATACTCGTATGTAACTGTAAATCGCTGTTCGATAGTTTTCATCACTTTTATAGTATAACATATTTTTCAATACATATATATAAAAAAATGAAATAAAATTACAAGAAAAGACAACACTCAACACCATCGACCTCTCCAAACAATACATCTCCCATCCATTATGCCTTACACAAAAAATCCGACAAACACCGAGACCTTCGCTTCCAAGACACCCATCGCGCGAAGTCATCCCCCCCCAACTCAAGAATAAATATAGACATCCATCCACAGACCAGAGCTTCTAAAAAATCCTCCATTAAAAAGAATTAGCATCCATAGACCGGAGCTTCTACAAACCCCTCTACTAAA
>JAUNQZ010000025.1 GCA_030535915.1 bacterium | reverse complement strand
GTTCTTTGTTTTGACCGGGTCTTTAGTTAGGAACCCTCTATTAAAATGGACGATGTTTAACGCATTGATCGGGTCTATAGGTTAGGGACCCTCTATTAAAAAGGATTTTAAAGGATGGCTTTAGAGATTGAATATTTTGGAACGCGCTCAACATGGAGAGATGTTGCTGATGCTGCCCGTACAACGATTAATAAAGAAGCTGGCAATGGGGAACCTTCATCGGCTTGGAAGAAGCGTATTTTGTTGTCGGAGCATTCGCCGATTCGTCAGTTGGTCTTCCGCTGGAAGTGGGTGGGCTTGAAGAGTTGGGTGAGTGTGCATTTGGTGCGTCATAAGTTTGGCATTGATCATTTTGTGTCGACGCAACGGTCGGATCGTACGGGTGTGGATCGTAATAGTTCGCGTCAGGATAATCCTGTGTCGCATGAATGTATTGCGAATGCACAGGCGATTCTTTCGATTTCGCGTAAGCGGTTGTGCATGCAAGCCTCGCCGGAAACGCGTGAAGCGTGGAAGTTATTGCTGGCGGAGATTGCGAAGGAACAGCCGGAGGTGGCGGCATGCTGCGTGCCGGAGTGCGTTTATCGTGGGTTTTGTCCGGAATTCAAGTGCTGTGGGTATGCGAAGACTCCGGCCTTTGAGGCGGCCTGTGAAGCGTATCGTGGCGGCGCTAAAATGAATTAGGAATGAGGAATTGGCGCGCTGCGCGCGAATTACGAATTATGAATGATTGCAGCGGCGTGCTCGTGCGAATGATGAATTGGATGATTTAGAAAGTGAGATGAAAAGAGATGATTCGTGCATGTGATTTGAAACGCGGGGGATTTGTTGAGATGAATGGCGTCCCGCATCAGTTGGATAGTATGCAGGTGACGAACCCTTCTGCGCGTGGAGCTGCAACGCTCTATCATTTTCGTTTCCGTAATTTGGTGACAAAGCAAAAGTTGGACCAGACGGTTAAGGGCGATGAGCTCTATAAAGAAGCGGACTTTGAAATTCGCCCCACACAGTTCCTCTATGAAAATCAGGGGACCTATACCTTCATGGATCAGGAAACATACGAACAGTTTGACTTGAATAAAGATGATGTGACGAACTTGTTACCGTTCCTTTTGCCTGAGATGGAAGATCTTAAAGCGATTATTAGCGAGGGGAAAGTGCTTGCTGTTGAACCTCCGCAAAAGGTTACCCTTACGATTGAACAGTGCGACCCCGTGATGAAGGGTGCTTCGGCTACGGGTCGTGGGAAGCCGGCGCGTTGTGAAACGGGTCTCACGGTCACAGTGCCGGAATATATCGTCATGGGTGAAAAGATTGTCATTGAAACAGCTACTGGTGAATTTGTAAGTCGTGCATAAATGTGTGACGATTGTTTATAAAAAATGTCGTTCTTAAATTGAAAGAAGAGATAAATCATGGCAGATTGTAATGGAAATTGTTCGGCATGTGCAAGTAAAGGAACATGTTCAACCCCTAAAGAAGACCCTGTAAAGCCGACCTTAGCAAAGATTGGTCACATTTTTATTGTGCTTTCGGGTAAGGGTGGCGTTGGCAAGAGCACGGTCACGGCGAATATTGCTTTGGGTTTGGCGGCGCGTGGTCAGCGTGTGGGTGTGTTGGATATTGATGTGCATGGTCCGAGCATCCCGAAGATTTTGGGCGTGCAGGGTGAACGCGCAATGGGGGATGGTGAAAAGTTGATTCCTTCCGAAACGGCAAGTGGTGTGAAGGTGATGTCGACGGCGTTGATTCTCGAGAAGCCGGATGATCCGATTGTTTGGCGGGGTCCGTTGAAGGCGGGCGTGATTAAACAGTTTATTGGTGAAGTGGCTTGGGGTGAATTGGATTATCTCGTGGTGGACTGTCCTCCCGGTACCGGCGATGAACCGCTCTCCATTTGTCAATTGATTCCTGACGCAGATGGCGCTGTGATTGTGACGACCCCGCAGCAAATTTCGACCCTTGATGTGAGTAAGTCCATTAGCTTCTGTAACCAGCTTGGTATGCGTATTGCTGGTATTGTTGAAAACATGAGTGGCTTTACGTGTCCGCATTGTGGTGAATTTACACCGATTTTCCGTACGGGTGGTGGTGAAAAGCTCGCGAAGGATTATGGGTTACCATTCCTCGGTAAGTTGCCAATCGCAACGGAGATTGGTGAAGCTGGAGATGCGGGAGAACCGTTCGTTACGAAGTATCCTGAGAGTCCGGCTGCAAAGGCGTTCCTTGCGATTGTTGATAATTTAATGTCGATTGGTTAATAGAAAGGCCGTATTATGAAAAAAATAATGACTCCCCTTTGTCTCTTGGCGTCCCTTGCTTTCACGACAGCATGTGTTGCTGCGCCGGCGGCTGAATTGAAGGATTCGTATGCAATTGTGGCGACGAAGAGTGTTGTTGAGGATCCTGTGTGGAAGGCCGCAACGATTGATCCGTTGTTGCAGAAGTATCCGCACGCGAAGGTTTTCGTTTGGGAGAAAATGCTGGATGAAGTGTTGCCGCAGATGAAGGCGATGCAGCCGTCCTTTACGGCGTTTGTTGGGAAGCCCGAAGAGACCACGCGTGATTTGGTCATGACGGCGCATGTCTTTACGCGTTTGTTGGATGAAGATCCGTATGTCGACACGTTGTGGGGATTGATTACGGGTTATGATGCTGCTTCTGCTGCACTCGTTGCTGGGGCAGGGGATATTTCGATTGAACGCGCCTTTGATTGCTCGGGTACCGATTTGCAAGCGTTTAATGAAGGCTGGCGCTATTCGGAAGATTACCGTGGCACGATGCATTATTGGAAGCGTGGCATGGCGGAAATTGAAAAGTCGCCTTGTAGCACGGATAATACGCAGGGCGTGTTGCAACGTCTCAAGGAAAACAAGATTCAGTTCTTGGCGACCTCGGGTCATGCAACAGAGCACGATTGGCAAATGGGATATTGTGGACCCAATATGCAAATGCGTCACGAAAAGGGTGAACTCTATGCGTTGGATACGAAGCATGAACGTCATCCTGCGGGTTCGACAGAGCCAAAGGTTTACTTTGCGAATGGTAACTGTTTGATTGGTAACATTGATAAGACCGATTGCATGGCCTTGTCTTGGATGCGTGATGGCGGCGTGCGTCAGATGATGGGTTATACCGTGACCACGTGGTTTGGTGCGCAAGGCTGGGGGGCATTGGGTCTCTATGTGGATCACGCGGGCCTCTGCACGGCGGCGGAAGCGTTTCACTTCACGAATACCTCTATCGTTAAGAAGATTAAGGATTACAACATTCCGGACATGATGACTTGGCGATGGACAACGGTCGGTCACATGAATGTGCCGCAGACCCGTGGCATGCAAGCCTATGCACAAGCAAAGTATGAAAAAGATCCGAGCATTGCCAATGGCAAGATGATTCGTTCGGAACTTCAAGATATGGCTGGCAATTTGCACGACCGTGACAGCGTGGCCTTTTATGGCGATCCGGCGTTGAAGACTGTGATTGCCAATGGTCGCTTGACCGTACATGCCCCGACCTATGAGGATGGCGTGTTGACCCTTTCGCTCACCGCGAACGAAGGCATTCGCAAGGGTGATGTGTGGTTCCGCTTGCCAGGCTCTTGGAATTATACCGAGGCCGATATCGTTGCAGATGCAGCTTTGGGTAAGGCGACATTGGTCGTGGATAACATGGTGCGCTTTTCGCCCGAGGCGGTTTTGACGCCGGGTAAGACCTACACGGTGAAAATTCAAAAGGCAACCCGTAAAGGAACCTATCAGTAATGAATTGTGTGCTTGATGCTATTGGCGATTGGATGACACGCGGTGGCTGGGTGATGTGGCCACTAGCATGTTGTGCGTTTACAACACTTTTTGTCTCAATCAGCAAGTTTATGCAATGGGGAAGTTTTCTTCTCTTTCGTAAACTTGGAGCGAAAGAATGGCAACAAGCACTCGCTTCTCTTACAAATCCAGAGGTGGATTGTGCGGGCGTTTCGCCGTATGCGGCGGTTGTTAATCGTGCACGGAAGCGGCGTGGCGTTCCGCCAATCGAAGCCCTTGAATATGAAGCCAAGCGATTGGTAAAGAAGTTGGCTTTTGGGCTTGGTTTTCTTGACACGATGGTGACACTCGCTCCAATGCTTGGGATTCTCGGCACGGTGACCGGCATTATTGCCTCCTTTAATCTCTTAGGCGCCTCCACTGCGGCAGATCCTGCTGCGGTTTCCTCAGGGATTGCAGAAGCACTCATTACGACGGCGACAGGTTTGATTGTTTCCATGGTTGCGCTCGTACCGCTCAATGCTGGACGCGTGGTGCATGCACGATTGGTGGAATCGATAGAACGCGACCTTTCGGAAGTCGAACATCTCATTGTAAAGCCTACTGCATGAAGTTACAGTCGAAGACACCTCAAAAAGCCCGTGTGGAAATGACACCGATGATCGATGTCATTTTCTTGCTGTTGGTTTTCTTTGTCTATTCGATTTTGAATATGACCGTGCAGCGAGGGATTGCGGTTGAACTTCCTAAAGCAATAAATGGTCAGCAAACCGAACGCGAAACCTTGCGTATTGTGCTTACGGCAGACGATGTGTTGTTGCTGGATGGAGAGGTTGAAATGGCGACAGAGACGCTCGTTCATGCCGTTAAACTTCGATACGAGATGTTGGGCTTGCCTGTTGTGATTGCGGCGGATCGTCAAGCGCATGCAGGACCGGCGTTGGAATTGATGGCAAAGCTTCGTGCGGCGGGCATTCAAAAGGTGGTTTATCAAATCGATCAGGAAACCCCATGACACTCCTAACAAAGCAGGTGTGGATTGAAATCGCATGCGTCTTTGGGCGACATTTGGTTGCTTTGGCTTTAACGGGGTCGGTCCTCTATGTTGGCCTTTATGTTGTTGTTGAAAAGCTTTATTCTCGACCGACGGCAGCAACAGCAAAGGTCGTATTAGAGACGCTTACGCTTGAACTTGCAGAGACCGAAGGAGACCTCTCTCAACCCGCCGCTCAACCACAAGTGGATGCAACCGTTTCTCCGCCGCCACTACCACTGATGGAGACACCCGTACTTTCAGATGCGTTGAGTGATTTTAGGTTACCCGAGCCGCCGCCGATGGAAGTGCCGAAGCTCCCGGATTTGCCGACCTTGCAACCTGAATTGCCGTTGCCAAAGGTCAAGCAGACCTTACATCATTTGCCGGAAATTACCTTGCCCCCACTTGAACCTTTAACACCGATTCAAGTCGCAACGCAGGAACGCCTTCCTGCAGAAAAGCCTCAAGTTTCTAAAGGCGCAACCGCACGCGTTGAGAAAAAGACGAAACTCGTGACAGACCTCTCGAATCTCATGAAACGTTATCCGCCAGAAGCGCTTGCAAATCATTGGGAAGGCACGGTGGTCTTGC
The DNA here is from genome assembly GCA_030535915.1 of bacterium. Classification (GTDB taxonomy): domain Bacteria; phylum Verrucomicrobiota; class Kiritimatiellia; order RFP12; family DVOR01; genus Spyradenecus. The sequence goes on along the minus strand of JAUNQZ010000025.1, from coordinate 13,376 downwards.
GGTTGACGATTGACGACGAGGGAGAACTTGAAGAGGTCGAGGTGCATCAATCCTCCGGTTATCGTGTCCTCGATAGAGAAGCAATACGAATGATGAATCGTGCGGAATTTATCGGTGGACCCGATGTGATTTTACAAAGCGTTGAATTTAAACTAAATAAGCATGCCAATGTTAAAGATTAACCATCTCGTAATTGAATACCCTCGTCCTGGGAAGCCTCCTTTTCGTGCGGTCAACGATGTGTCGTTTGACGTTAAGGAGAATGAATTCTTTGGGATTGTTGGAGAATCCGGCTGTGGGAAGAGCACGCTCGCAAAAGCCTTGTGTCACCTCTTGCCAACAACCTCGGGAACCTTTCAATTTGCGACAACAACGCCTGGGTCCATTCAAATGGTCTTTCAAGATGCGGTGGGTTCGCTTAATCCTCGCAAAACAATTGGGGCTGCACTTGAGGAAGTGTTGCGGATTCATAAGCTTTGCCCAAAGAAAGAGCGACCTACACGCATTGCAACCTTACTCTCTGAGGTAGGATTGCCAGCTGAGGTCGCATTGGCGTATCCACGTGAACTTTCGGGAGGTCAGTGTCAACGCATTTCCATTGCACGTGCACTTGCGATGAATCCGCGGGTCTTGATCGCGGACGAACCTGTTTCGGCCTTGGATGTTTCCGTGCAAGCGCGTGTGCTCAATTTGCTGGCGGACCTCCGCAAGAAACGCAATCTTACGATTTTGTTGATTTCACATGACCTGGCGGTGGTTCGTACGGTCTGTGATCGTTTGATTGTGATGAATAAAGGTGAAATTGTTGAATCTGGTATTGCAAAAGAGGTTTTTTCAAACCCTCAACATCCCTATACGCAATCGTTGCTTGCAGCTGTTCCTGATATTGCAGAAGCAAGCGAAAGAGCGCGTTAATCTTTTGTAAAAAGGATTGGCATTTCTTTGCAAAGTGAAGTATAATAGACGCGTATTATTTTTATTTATTTTAATTGATGGGTTTATCCATAGACGAGGTCTTTAGGTTAAAAACCCTCCACTAAAAAGGTTTAAAATTATGGCAGAACACGTTCGCGTTCGTTTCGCACCTTCTCCCACGGGCAAGGTTCATATTGGTAATATTCGTGCAGCTATTTTTAACTGGTTGTATGCTCGTAGTGTGGGTGGCGAATTCCTTTTGCGTGTGGAAGATACCGACTTGGAGCGTTCGACGCCGGAAGCAATCCAAACATTGATGGACTGCATGCGTTGGTTGGGTTTGAATTGGGATGGAGAAGTCTTCTATCAAACGAGTCAACGCGAACATCACCTTGAAGTGGCTCAAATGCTTTTAGATAAGGGTTACGCCTATAAAGAAAATAAGGGCGGCCAGGGTGAATGTGTAATTTTCCGCATGCCTACAGAAGGAACCATTGAATTTGATGACCTTGTGAAGGGACACATGAAGAAGCAGGCTAAAGACACACAAGATTTCGTGATTGTGCGTTCGGATGGTTCGCCGGTCTTCCACTTGGCAAATGTGTTGGATGATATCACACAAGGCGTTACCCATATTATTCGTGGCGATGATCATGTGGAAAATACCTTTAAGCATATTATGCTCTTCAAGGCAATTGGAGCGCCTGTGCCGAAGTATGCGCACTTGCCAATGATTGTGAATAATGCTGGCAAGCCTTATTCGAAGCGTGACGGTTCGGCCTTTGTCGGTGAATTTAAAGAACTCGGCTATCTCCCAGACACCCTCTTTAACTTCCTTGCGCTTCTTGGTTGGGCACCAGGTGATGATCGTGAAATCATGACGCGCGAGGAAATGGTTGCGGCGTTTGGTTTTGATAAGTGCAAGGCCAGCCCTGCGCGCTTTGACATGAAGAAACTCCTCTGGATGAATGGCGAATACATTGCTCGTCAACCTGTTGCGGAGTATCAGAAGGCATTTGATGAACGCCTTGTTGCGGCGGGTTTACCCGTTGAACCCCTGGGTGGTTGCAAGGATGAATTGCTTCCTCAACTTCAGGGTCGTACCAAGACTTATGCAGACCTTCCGGGTCCGTTTGCATGCTTCTTTACAGAAGATTATCTCTTTGAAGAAAAAGCCGTAACCTCTCGCCTCAAAGTGGATGGTATGCCGGAATTGCTTGAAACGCTCGCTCAGAAGTTCGCCGATGCACCTGCATTTGAAGTCTCCCCGCTGGAAGCGATGATTAAAGCCTATGGCGAAGAACGTGGCGACAAAGGCATGGGACCGCTCGTACATCCCATTCGCGTTGCTGTTTCGGGAGGGATGACAGGTATTGGTCTCTTTGAAATGCTTGTGGCGCTTGGACGCGATCGCACGGTGGCGCGTTTGCGTACGGTTGCACAGCGTTTGCGAGAAGGCTCGCTCTAAGATTTTAAGAAGGGCCTCCTTGTGTTCGCATGAGGAGGTCTTTATATTTAGGAGAGAGATGATGGCATCCTTTGAAAAGATTCTTATCGCCACGCGCAATGCGCATAAGCTCGAAGAGATTCGAGCGATGTTACCTGGCGTTACACTTGTCGGTACGGATGCTTATCCAGAGGTCCCAGATCCCGAAGAGACCGGAACAACCTTTGAAGCGAATGCCGCAATTAAAGCTGAGGCATGGTCGGCTGCAACAGGTCTTCCTGCGATTGCCGATGATTCGGGATTAGAAGTGGATGCACTAAATGGTGCGCCAGGGATTCATTCGGCGCGTTATGCGGGTGCGCATGGTGATACCGCGGCGAATAATGCAAAGTTGTTACAGGCGCTTGAGGGCGTCCCGACAGAACAGCGTACCGCACGCTTTGTTTGCGCGCTTGCATTATCTGTACCTGGAGCCTCTACGCAAACCTTGCGCGGGGTTTGTGAAGGTCGCATTATTGATGCGCTTACGGGAAACGGGGGGTTCGGTTATGACCCTCTCTTTGTTCCGGATGGGTACGCTGATTCTTTTGGTGTATTGGCGCCTGAAGTGAAAGCATTGCTTTCGCATCGCGCGCGTGCATTCCAAGCTGCAAAGGATTTGTGGTTAAAGTAAAAAACTCCATGGTTAAGCGCCATGAGAAATCTTTTTCTCACTTGTTTGGTTTTTCTCGCCTCGCTTTTAGGGGCGACGACATTATCTTACGATTTTTGCGATACAAGTAAAAAGCTTACAAGTACATCGATTTGGACGCCTGAATCACCATGGTCCAATCTTACCACACAAAAATGTTATCAGCGTTATTATGGGGTTGGTCTTGGCGCTATTACTGATTCTCGAACAATGGGAATGTGTGCGACCTTTGAAGATCCTATTCCCATTCAAATGATAAAACTGAGTTGTTATGCTTCATCAAAAAACGCAACAGGAAGAATTGCAACGCTAATCGTTACGGGATTCTTTCATGATGGCACGATAGAAACCGCAACTTGTATTTTTGAGACAACAACACAGTCCACGGAAAGTAGTGCCGTTCCTTACACATTGATATTTCCCTTTCAGTCAACGGCATTACTTTCAAAAGTTGAAATTATAAATGCGTCTACAGATAATTTCTTCGTTGAAGTGGGAAACGTTTCACTTTATCGCGAGACGCCGCCATTACAAGCTGTGATAGAGGTTGAAGAAACGCTTTGTGCAGGAACGACTGCAACTGCAAGCGTTGTCTCTTTAGAAGGTGGCGATGGTCTTTATGAAGATTATACATTTTGTTGGTTTTTGGATGAAGAACCAACGCATATAGACGATTATTTTATTGCTCAAACCTTGCGAGAACCTTTTTCGTTTATTGTTCCGGAGAAAGAAGGTGAGCACAAGGTAACTTTTCGTGTGATGGATATAAATGGGAATGTGACAGATACATCTGCGACCTTTAAAAGTGATGTACAAGCGCCTCCCTCAAACATTAAAATTACGAATCTAACACGAACAGGATTTGATGTTTCGTGGGAAATAAATGGTCCTGTTGCTCCTGCTCAACATCGTGTACGACTTGTACTCCCATCTACGATTGAAACTTCTTATACACCACAATGGACAACGACTGCCGCGGGAGAAAAGGTGGCGTTATTGAGTCTTTCAATGTTTACGGATGATTTTATAGAAGGCTTAAGTTCGCTTCGATTGGTGCCCGCATTAAATTTCGACACGGCGCCGATGTATTCCTTTGATGGAGAGCAATGGTCTTCAACGGTTTTAGTAGGAGGCGTCTATTACTTTTTCCCGCTTGATGCGTTTAACGATAAGACACAGTTTTATCTTAAAATTGGTGCAAAGGATAGCGAACCGCAACGATTAAATTTCATTTTTGAATCAGGGGTTCCGATGCCTGTTTTCGATGAAGTATATGATGCTGATGGTAAACAAAAGTCTGTTGCCTTTCGACAGTTGCCTTCAGGTGCAACGTGTCTTTTAACAATTGATGCTGTTTATGCAAATGGAAATACAAAAACAGTAACACCCGAGATTCAACTCCCGGAACTTGATCCATTTGTAACCCTTCGGCAATGGAAGAATCTCTTAGAGATTACATGGCCAGACGATGAGACCATAGAAACGGGGACCTTTTCCATTTATGCAGATATGCCAACGGAACGACAAGGCGTTTTTTTGTCACGGCTTTTCTATGCAACGGGAGAGGTTGGAGGCAAAGGAATTGTCTTAACAAATACGACAAACGAGACCATTGATTTGAGCCAGTATTGTTTGCGCTATATCCGACCGTCTGGGAGTACTGCAAGCTGGACGATGGAAGGGTATACGCTTGCGGCAAAGAGTGAAGTTGTTTTTGTTTATCCTAATGCAAAGATTACATTGCCGACGGAGGCAATTGAAATTTCGGCTACGGCAATGAACTTTACGAATGGCGGTCAGCTTACGCTCTATAACGGAGAGACAATGCTAAATTCGCTCAATGTTAAATCGCAACATATTTCGCGTTTAATGCCTTCAACGAAAGGCGAGACCTTTGTTGCGTATACGGATGATCCTACGATGGCAACGCTTTGGAATGCATGGTCCGCAGATGCTATTTCTACGAAGACGAAGTTGCAAACGAACAGTTTTAAACGCGAGGGGATAACTTCGGTAAAAACAATGGATGTTGATACTTTACTTTTGAAGTGTCCCAATGCGACAGCGTTTTGGATTGAACTTTATACAACAGAAAATGAAACAAAGTCTGAATCGCTTTGGCATTTGTTTTGGGAGTTAAAGCTTTCAAAGGGATACCTTCTTCGTCTTAAGTAATGCGATTTTAAAGTGTGGGTAGGTTTGTGAAAAGGGAGAGTATCCAAAGTCCTAGCGGAATCGTAAGGATACAAAGGGTATGCGTATTGAGAATCATCGCTGAAACAAAAGGGGTGTCTCCACCATAAACTTCTGCAATGGAAACCCCTCCCATTGCTCCAGGCATAAGTGCAATTAACGCGAAAACGAAGCGTTGGGCTTCGGAAAGTCCTGGGATTAATGCAATAAGTGTAACGGTAATCGCGGGAATAAGAACCATTCGGAAGAGGGTTGTTTTGAATTGAAGCATCGAAAAAATACCATTGAGCTTCATTCGCCCTAAACACATGCCACAAATAATCGCGCTTGTTGGAATTGTAGCTCCGCCAATGTAATTATACAAGGTGTTGAGAAGAAGTGCGCTGTACGCATTGGAGAGAAGCGTTTCGTTGGTGATTTTCCATGGTGTAAGGGTACTTAATAGCGCACAGACAAGCAATCCAAAAACGGCAAGGATTAACGCCATGACAGGTGGACGTAAGCACATTTTAGGGAGGTCTTTCCAATGAACGCGTTGACCTGTGAGTGTACTAAAACCAAGCGTCCACATAAGCGTGTCGGAGGCGATAGTGGTAAGTGCAACAAGCGCTACCCCTGTTTTTCCTAAGGATGTGCCTGCAATAATCATAATCGGGAGGAAGGAATAATTATTCATTGCACAAGTAAAATGAAAGGCTCGTCGCGTGGGAGCCTTCATGCGTCCCATCAGCGTGCGTTTTGCAAAGCTTCCAATCGTCCATCCAATGAGAACAATCCCTGCTGCACCAACAGGCATGACCCAGTCATCAATAATTTTGTCGAGGGTATACTTTTGTAAAATGGCAGAAAAGAGAAGGCATGGGTAGAAGATGTTAATCATCAATTTGGAGAGATGTGCGGAAAATTCACGCGGAAACCAATGCCGGCGTTCTACAAAAATGCCTAACCCTATCATGCCAAAGATAGCGAGAATTTGAAGGGTGATTTGTTGCATGATTGTTACCTTTATTGCTCACACATTACAAGAAAAGAAGACTTATCGCCATAATTGCCATTCCAACGACGAGTCCAAAGAGAGAATCATGCCCTTTGCCATAGGCACGAGAAGCAGGGAGCAGTTCATCCAAACTGATAAAGACCATAATGCCTGCAACGCCACTATTCACCAATCCTAAAATCATAGGCGAAACGGTGAAGGTAAAGGATTGATAAATAACTACGAAAATCAGCCAAATAATTAATGCTCCGATGGGTTCTGCAAAACCGGAAAGACATGACCAAAGAAATGCTTTCATGCGACTTCCTGTAGCATAGTAAATTGGAACAGAAACAGAGATGCCTTCGGGAATATTGTGAAGCGCGATAGCAATTGCGATAGGGATGCCTAAGCGGGGATTTTCAAGTGAAGTTAGAAAGGTTGCGAGACCTTCAGGAAAATTATGAATCGTAATTGCTAGGGCGGTAAAGATGCCCATACGGAGCAGCTTTGATTTATTACGGCGTTCCGTTTCTTGCAAGTGATGTTGAGCCGCAGGGGGTGTTGGGACCGCCGGGTCGCGGAGTTCGGCGTACTCTTCGGGTTCATGTGTTTCGTGAGGATTCTCTGCTTCTGGGATGCAACGGTCAATCAAGAAGATAAGCGCGATGCCTGCAAAGAACCCTAAAATGCCAAGCCCTTGTGCAAGTTTCTCGGAGAAGCCGGCTTCATTCAAGGCGACAAAACTTTCGGGTAAAATCTCTACAAAGGAAACATAGAGCATTACACCCGCAGAGAGACCTGTGCAAATCGAAAGTAAACGTCCATTGGATCGTTTTGCAAAAAAAGCAACCACAGCGCCAAGACTCGTTGAGAGTCCGGCGATGGTTGTAAGTAAAAAGGCTAAGAAAACCGTTGTCATAATGTCTTTATTATAGCATAACGAAAGAAAGCATGTCATCATTTTCTCTTTGTCCAATTCCTATTGTGACAAAAGTTCAATTCTTTTTATAACAAAAATGGAAGGTATGGGAGTTATACGTTTTAACGCAGGTTTCAAAATAACGGCGTTGAAAATCCCACCAAAACACTGATTTTATAGGGTTGATAAAAAAGTGCTTGACTTTTAAAGAGAAATAATCGATACTTTTATATCGATTTGCCTAATATTGTCTAAATTCAAGGAGATCCTATGGCAACCAAGAAAGCTCCCGCGAAGGCTACGAAGCCCGCGAAGAAGGCTGCAGCTCCCGCTGCTCCTGCTGCTCCTGCAAAGCCCGTCGTGGACGAATCTGCAGAATTGAAGCAGCTCGACGAACTCATGGAACGCGTGAAGAAGGCTCAAGCTATTTACGCAACCTACACTCAGGAACAGGTCGATAAGATCTTCCGTGAATGTGCATTGTCTGCTTGCGCTCACCGTATTGAACTCGCTAAGCTCGCTGCTGAAGAATCTGGCATGGGCGTGGTCGAAGATAAGGTGATTAAGAACCACTTCGCTTCCGAATTCATCTACAACTCCTACAAGGATGTTAAGACCTGCGGTGAATTGGAATATGATTCCACTTATGGTATCCGTCGCATTGCAGAACCTATCGGCATCATCGCTGGTATCGTTCCGACCACCAACCCGACCTCTACGGCTATCTTCAAGGCGCTCATCGCGCTTAAGACCCGTAATGGTATCGTCTTCAGCCCGCACCCCCGTGCAAAGCGTGCAACTTACGAAGCAGCTATGATTATTCATCGTGCAGCTGTTCGCGCTGGCGCTCCTGAAGGCATCGTTGGTTGCTTGAAGGAACCCACGATGGCAATGTCTGCCGCACTTATGCACCACAAGTACACCAACCTCATCCTCGCAACGGGTGGTCCTGGTATGGTTCAGGCCGCTTACTCTTCGGGTAAGCCTGCTCTCGGCGTGGGTGCAGGTAATACGCCTGCTCTCATCGACGAAACCGCTCACTACAAGATGGCTGTTTCCTCGATCTTGATGTCCAAGACCTTCGACAATGGTATGATCTGTGCATCTGAACAGTCTGTCATCGTTGTTGACTCCATGTACGAAACCGTGAAGAAGGAATTCATCACCCGCGGTGGTTACCTCCTCAATGCAGATGAACGCAAAAAAGTCGCTGCTACGATTTTCGTTGATGGTCGCTTGAATGCAAAGATTGTCGGTCAGCCTGCATGGAAGATTGCAGAAATGGCTGGTTTCTCTGTGCCGAAGTCCGCGAAGGTTCTCATCGGTGAAACCAAGGATATCACCATGGGTCCTGAAGAACCCTTCTCGCACGAAAAGCTTTCTCCTGTTCTCGCGCTTTATCGTGCAAAGAACTTTGAAGAAGGTGCTCTCATGGCGAAGAAGCTCATTGAAGTGGGCGGTCTTGGTCATACCTCCGTGTATTACACCAATCCTGCAAACACCGACCGCATCAAGACCTTCGGCTCGATGCTTCCTACCGGCCGTGTGCTTGTGAACATCCCTGCTTCTCAGGGTGCAATTGGTGACCTCTACAACTTCAAACTCGCACCGTCCTTGACCCTCGGTTGCGGCTCTTGGGGCGGTAACGCCGTCTCTGAAAACATCGGAGTGAAGCATCTTATGAATATCAAGACCATCGCTGAACGTCGTGAAAATATGCTCTGGTTCAAGGTTCCGCCGAAAGTCTACTTCAAGTACGGCTGCTTGCCTTTCGCGCTCCGCGAAATCAAGGATCGTAAGCGTGCATTCCTCGTTACTGATAAGCCGCTCTTCGACCTCGGTTACACCGAAAAGGTCACCTCTGTCCTCGAAGACATGGGTATTGATGTGGAAATCTTCTATGAAGTCAAGCCTGACCCAGACACGGACACGATTGAAGAAGGTCTCACCCGCATGAACTCCTTCAAGCCGGACTTGATTATCGCTCTCGGTGGTGGTTCGCCGATGGACGCTGCAAAGATGATGTGGCTCCGTTACGAAGCGCCTGAAGCGAAGTTTGAAGACATGGCTATGCGCTTCATGGATATCGAAAAGCGTATCTACAACTTCCCCAAACTCGGCGCCAAGGCTCTCATGGTTGCTATTCCGACCACCTCTGGTACCGGTTCTGAAGTGACGCCCTTCGCTGTTGTGACGGATTCCCGTACGCACAAGAAGTATCCGATTGCAGACTATGCGTTGACCCCGGATATCGCTATCGCAGATCCTGAGCTCGTCCTCTCCATGCCTCGCGGTCTTACTGCTGCCTCTGGTATCGACGCTCTCACCCACGCTCTCGAAGCTATGGTTTCTGTGCTTTCGACGGAATGGTCCAATGCGCTCTCCCTCGAAGCTGTTCGCTTGGTCTTCAAGTACCTCAAGCTCAGCTATGATGAAGGCGGCACCAACAAGAAGGCTCGCGAAAAGATGCACTACGCATCCAACATCGCAGGTATGGCTTTCGCCAACGCATTCTTGGGTCTCTGCCACTCCATGGCTCACAAGCTCGGTGCGAAGTACAACATTCCTCACGGTATTGCTAACGCGCTTCTCATCTGTGACATCATTCGTTACAATGCGGTTGAAAATCCCTCCAAGCAGGCAATCTTCCCGCAGTACACCTATCCGATGGCACGCTCTCGCTATGCTCGCGTTGCTGATGTTCTCGGCCTCGCTCATGGCAAGTCTGATGAAGTTAAGGTGGATGCACTCGTGAAGGCTGTTGAAGGTCTCAAGAAGTCCATCAACATTCCTGAATCCATTCAGGCATGGGGCGTTCCGGAAGATGAATTCCTCCGTTATGTTGATACGCTCGCTGAAGAAGCCTTTGACGATCAGTGCACCCCTGCAAACCCCCGCTATCCGTTGATTTCCGAAATCCGCGAAATCTACCTCAAGGCCTACTATGGTCCGAAGTACAAGCCGGAAGCAGGCGCTCCTAAAATCGACTAATCTTTGATTTTAGTTTCAACAAGGGCTCGCAGCGATGCGGGCCCTTGTTCATTTCAACCATCATTTGCGCGATAAAATGGTCTCTTTGCGGTAAAGCTTGTTGAGTGTAGTGGTTGGATGAGATGGCATCTCTTACGAGCTTAACATATAGTATAAAAGAAATGTTGCGAAAGAGAGTCTTTTTTTGATATGATATGTCATATGCGAGTACTCTATGTCTTTATTGACGGTGTAGGCTACGGTGAGGCAGGTGAACAAAATCCTGTTTGTCCCGCGGTATGTCCCACCTTATGTAAACTCATGGAGACAGCGACACGATTGGATACAACGCTAGGAATTCCTGGCTTGCCGCAATCGGCCACAGGTCAAGCAACCCTTTACACGGGGGTGAATGCTTCGCAAGTGATGGGTCGCCATAAAGAGGGATTCCCAGGACCTACGCTCTGTCGTCTCCTGCAAGAGGATAATCTCTTTATGACACTCTTGCGTCGAGGATTAAAAGTATGCTTTGCTGATGCGTACTTTGCAGACACGGCAGAAGAACTCGCCGCTCGGCGATTTAAGAGTGTGACGACGATTATGTCCTTGACGGCGCCTGAGACGATTCGTTACCAAAAGGATATGCTTGCGGGACGAGCGGTGTTGCACGATTTAACGCGTGAGGCGATTGTCCCCAAAGGTTACACGGGACCGCTCATCACGCCCTCTATCGCTGCGAACCAATTGTTGGATATTGTCGCTGAAAATGACTTCACACTCTTTGAGTATTTCCTCACGGATGTGGCCGGTCATACGCAAAATTGGGATCGCGCCTCTGAAGTTTTGCGTTCGCTCGATGCGTTCCTTAAGGAACTTCTCGCAGGAAAGGATGATGATACGCTCTTTATCCTTACCTCTGACCACGGGAATATTGAGAATCTCGGGACACGTGGTCATACGATGAATAATGTCCCGCTCGTTGCGATTGGTCCACGAGCGAATGAGATTACCACGGGTGCCACATCACTCATAGATGTGATGCCACATTTGTTGCGAATCCTTTAACGATAGGAGCTCAATGATGAAAACATCGCTTGCCTTGCTTTCAGCACTTCTCCTCACAGCGACAACCTTCGCTGCGGATCTCACCGTTAATGCTAGCCCAACGACCGAAACCCTCACCGATGAAGCAACGCTTGGCATTCCGGCGTCCATTGGTTCAGGTCAAATTGGTATTTTCACAACACAAATGACCTTTACTGTGCCATCAACAACGCCTGATTATGACGATACGGTTGATGCGGATGATAAACTTGTCATTGTTCCGGATAAGGATGGTCAACTTCTCATTGCCAATAACGACGGGAAGTGGAAGAATACGGGAGTTACCATTACAGCAGGCGAGCCCGTAAACCTCACGGCGCATGTTAAAGTTGCATCAAATGATACAAAGCGTCTCGCCTTTGATGTTTATATCAATAATGCGACGAAACCTATTTCTGTCACAGCCCCAAGCGAAGGTCTTTCCTTCTCCTCTTTAAACTTTGAAGGGGAAGGATCTGCAACCGCAATCGCATTGAGTATTGCTCCCACCGCCATTGTTCCTGGGGATGAAACGACGCCTCAAAACACCGAACTTGTGAATAACTATGTTAAATGGTTGAATGAGTCTACAAAGGGTGGAGCAACGGCCGCAGAGGATAAAGCCGATGCCTTTGCGATGAATGTCGGTGGCAAGCCCAAGCTTGAAATTACAGCCATTGATGTGACGAATAAGACGATCACCGTTAAAGGTTCTTGTGGCGAAACTGGCGATGCAAATTTAGGTGATATCTACGGAACGCTCTATATTACTTATGCCGAAACCCTTTCGGATAAGGCAACGACAATTGCCGTAGATTTCCCTATTGATGGTGATGAGAATAAAATTGATACTAAGAATAAAATTGATAATGGAATTGCAATCGTAGAAATTCCAGATGGAGCAAAATTTGTCAAGGCGACGGTTTCATTAACGGAGCCTGAAGCTAAACTTTAATCCTTTTTATTCCTTTTAAACAAAGAAAGATCCCTACAACATGGACAATAAGAACAGTGCATACGCCGCGGCAGGCGTTGATATTGATAAGAAAATGAGTGGCATTGAAACCATCAAGCAGATGGTGAAGAAGACTGTCACCCCGGGTGTTATTGGTGGCATCGGTAGCTTCGGTGGTCTTTTCCAGAGCCCTGGTGCAGATACAATCCTCGTTGCTTCTGCTGATGGCGTGGGTACCAAGCTTAAAGTTGCAGCAATGGCAGGCCGTCATGACACCGTGGGTCAAGACATCGTCAACCACTGCGTGAATGACATTCTCGTGCAGGGTGCAACTCCGCTCTTCTTCCTTGACTACATCGGAGCGTCGGTTTTTGATTCTGCTATCTTCAATGATGTTGTCTCGGGTCTTTGCAAGGCTTGCGCGGAAAATGATTGTGCTCTTCTCGGTGGTGAAACCGCTGAAATGCCAGGTCTTTATCCTGTGGGTGAATATGACCTCGTTGGTACCATTGTTGGTCAGGTTAAGAAGGACAAGGTTATCACCGGTGAAAAGATTAAAGTTGGCGATGTCCTCATCGGTCTTCCCTCGGGTGGTCTCCAGACGAATGGTTTCTCCCTCGCTCGTAAGGTTGTCTTTGAACAAGAAGGTCTCAAGCCTGAAGACATCCTCCCTGGCACAGATACCACTTGTGCAGATGCACTTCTCGCGGTGCACAAGTCCTTCCTTAAGCCCGTCCTTAAGGTGATGGATGCTGGCGTGGACATTCACGGTATGGCACACATCACCGGTGGTGGTTTCTATGACAACATCCCGCGCGTCCTCCCCAAGACTGTTGATGTCACGATTGACTCCGCCGCGTGGGAAGTTCCGCAGGTCTTCAAGTTTATCGGCGAAAAGGGTAATGTCGATAAGGAAGAAATGTACCGCGTCTTCAACATGGGCATTGGTTTCATCCTCATCGTTGACTCTGCTGATGTTGGTGCCACCCTCAAGGCGCTTGAAGAAGCAGGTGAAGAACCTGTCATCATCGGCGGTGTGAACCCGGGTCACAAGGTTGTTCATGTTATCTAATTGAACGCGATTGTTTGACTTCAAATCAGTGAAAAGAGATGTGTCTTTACGGATACATCTCTTTCATTTTTTGAGGTGATTTAATGACTGTTTATGAAACCTAAAATAAAGGGTATTTTCAAAGTGGGCGATATTGAAGTTCAAAATGGGCG
>JAUNQZ010000113.1 GCA_030535915.1 bacterium | reverse complement strand
ATATTTGATTTGAATATCGGCGGTATTTGAGTTTAAAACCGTCTTCTTTGGGGGTGTTTTTGGTAGGCTTTCGTTTGTGGATGGTTTGATTCTCTTTTGATTCTCTTTAATGTTGCAATAGAAGGATGGGGGTGTTTTCATCTTGTGTGATGTTTCGTCTTTTGCGGTGGGGTAACGTCGGCTTGGGGATTGGTGGATAAAAAAAGAGGCGTGCGGTGGCACGTCTCTTTGGTGTTCTTCTTTAAAAGAGAGCGAAGGATGCGTTTAGTAGGGGATACGGCCAAGGTGTTCCATGGCGGCATCTTTGAAGTCTCGGAAGTAGAGATTGTTGGTCATTCGGGGGCGAAGGACGACGTGTTTGTTGAAGTTGAATTGGTCTTCTTCAAAGACGGTGTTGGGGGTATTGCGTGTTTCTGCTTCGTGGATGCTAAAGATTTGATGTTGGGTGCGGGCGTTTTCCCAATCAGAAATGACGCGACCTTTGGCGTGGAGGTCTTTAGCGTATTGAATGGCAGAGATGAGGCGAGACATTGCGGCTTCGACATTTTTCTCATTCATACGACCTTTGAGTCGGTTGCGATAGTCGTCTTGGGCGGCTTCGTTGTCGAGTTCCATGAGGCGATTGTAGAGGCCTTGGTCAATGAAGCGTGGGGGAACGAGTTGGTGCATGCCAAAGACATCCGCAACGGCTTTGCGGAGCCAGGGTTGTTGGATTTTGGCAAGGTCGACTTTGGCAATTTCATTTTTCAAGTCAATCGAAATGCCGGGGATTTGGTTGAGGTAAGAGACGAGAGTTTTGTTTGAGAGCGATTCGCGGGTATACCTTTCGATATGGTCATGGCAGGAGAGGAGGAAGCTTTTGCAGCGATCTTTGGTAATGGTGACCTCGGAGAAGGAGGTGCGGTATTTGGCAAAGGTCATGTCGTTGTCGATACCTTTAATGGCGACATTGCCGTTGGCATTGAGGTCGACAAAGTAGTTTTTGCAATGACGGTCGCCACTACCAATGATATAGTCGGCCCATTCAAGGTTGTAGGTCTTTTGCATGAGCTGACCGTTGGTTTTAAGGAAGGTGGCGTCATCGAGATTTTCGAAGGGATCCTTGTTGATCTCATCGCCGTCTTCGTCAATGCTATAGACAGCTTTATCAACTTCGGTTCCTGGGGCTTTTTCCATGAAGACGCCGAGTCGACCATTGCAGATGCCAATTTTAGCATCAACGATGAGATCGCCGAGGCCGAGGGCGTTGGCGGCATCGTGGGCGGCGATATTGAGTGCGGTAATATTGATGTCGTTATCGTAGGCGCCTTTAGCCAAATTGAGAACGGCTGCACCGGTACGACCGCTGTTTTCGGGTTTAAAGATGAAGGTACGACCATCTTTCATCGTGACTTCGTAGACGGTGTTAACGCCACCTTCGCCAAAGGCCTTGGTGGAATGAATATTTTCATCGCAGAGGCTTACATCAATGTCGCGGTCTTCAATTCCATTGGCTCGGCATTCAAGAATTGTGCTGATGGGAAGTTCTTTTGTAAAGATGGTGGAGAGGAGTTGTTTGGTATTCGCAACGTCATCGCCAAGGGTATTGGTGCGATTGATAATGGTGCGAAGGGAAGCAATGTGTAGATTCAGCGATCGACAATCTTTGTGAGCTTCTTCGATGGCTTTGAGGAAAGAGCCTTCTTCGGCTTGTTTAAGGATTTCCGGAAGGGCGGCTTCGGAGATATTGGGGAGATCTGCGAAGGCTTGAGAAGAGATGGAGCTGGGATTGTTTTTGTATTTTACGAGATTCGCGAGGTTTGTAACTTCGCGCTCCAAGAGATCCACTTCTACGCCGTCAACAATCTTGGAATTCTCTTTTGAGAGGAATTTGTGCATCTTTTCATTTGCTTTTTGGACATTTTGGCGAAGCGCGTCAAGCTCCTTTTTTTTGATATTGGGCGTTTGACAAGCGGCGATATAAGCCTTAGCGTGATGCGCAACAGTACGGCGAAGGTTAATGAATTTCACCAAGCGGGGGCACTTGCCCTTTGAGGAGGAGAGTTCTTTGAGGAGACCATCGGAGAAGTTCAAGCAAGAGGGAAGATTGACGCACGCAGAGAGATGGCGGTCAATGATACTCTTGAGGGCGGCTTGCTTTGGATTTGAGATAGCGCTGAGGATATTTTTGAAGACCTCATCGGCGGCACGGAAGAAATCCTTATCAATCGTAGTCTCAGCGGTTGCAACCGTATGAATGTGGGCTTGTGCGGCTTGCACTGCGGCGAAGATTTGTTGGCGCTTGTCGTTAGAGATGTTTGCCTCATCGGTGCCTTTGAGTTCTTCAAGAAGGGTTTGAAGATTTTGCATGGCGGGGTTTGAGGCGAGATTGATGTCTGCATTGGTGCCGTGCATGGTGGGAGCGAGTTCAACCATCCATTCATGGACAGAACGCGAAAGGGTTTGTTTTGCTTCTTCAGTCAAAGGTTGACCGTTGTCACCTTTAATGTCGACAATAGACATAAGAACCGTGTGGAATTCCGATTCACGGCAGCAATTCTTTAAGTATTTTTCAGTGAGCAACTCGTGGAGTTCGTTATCGGCCATTACGCGTGGGTCGTTAACAAGTTGAAGAAGCTGGTCTGAGAGCGTTGCGAGGGCAGTATTAACAGCTTCAATCGTTTCTCCAACAGGACCTGTCCATGTGTTGGTGTTTGGATTATAAGCCGATGCAATTTGAGTCCCCTTCATTACATCAAGGTGTTGCAAATTTTGCTGCACTGTTGTCGCCGTCTTGAAGAGGTCGCGGAAGGCTTGAGATTTCTTTAATTGCTTATTTTTGCCCACCATAAGTTGGACATCCTGCAAGTTCACACCAACCGTAGAACGCTTCGAAACACGATTGAGAAGTTGCGTTAATTGGCTCGACACTTCATTGAGATGGAGCGAATCATCAATGCGTTGGGATTCATTGGATTGAACGCTGTTCGCGCTATTTAATTGACTCACTTGCGAGAAATCCGAACTGCTCACAGGAATACTTCTAAAACTGGGTCCGCACATAATGAAATCTCCTTTGATGTAGAAGTGTTTAAATGTATGTTGTTACATTTCTTATACGCATATCTTATCATAAAATTACACTTTTTTTATTTTTTTATTACAACATGCAATAAAGAGAATATAAAATTGATTTTAAGTGTTTCTATTAGAGAGGGACTTGTATTTTGGGGTGGATTATACTATAATATTAAAAGAAGATTGTGAAAGGACTTCGTAGTTATGTTTAAAAGGTGTTTTACATTGGCTGTTATGTGTTGTTCTATGATGGCATCGGCATTAGTGATTATCCCGCAACCGAAGGCGATGGCGTATGTGCCTGGGCCGGCTTTCTCGATGGATGCAAAAACGGCTCTCATAAGCTGTGATGAATTCAAAGCCGAAGCGGCTCTTGCGCGTCAAGAATTAGGCGCCGCAACGGGTTTCGCCTTCAAGGATAGCGAAGAAGATAAGAGTTCATTGATTGCCTTCCATTACGAACCCGGAATGAAAAAAGAAGCCTATCGTTTGTTGATTGCTCCGATGACGGCGCGTATCTATGCAAGTGATGGCGCGGGAGCCTTTTATGGTTATCAAACCTTGCGTCAATTATTGCCGGAAGAAATTTATTCCAAGACCGTTGTGACAGATGTGGATTGGATTTCTCCCTGTGCATTGGTGGAAGACGAACCGCGTTTACAATGGCGTGGTGTGCATTTCGATGATTCGCGTCACTTTATGGGCGCCGAAGCCTTTAAGCAAATGGTCGATGCCATGGCAATGCACAAACTCAATACCTTGCATTGGCACTTGACCGATGACCAAGGTTGGCGCATTGAAATTAAAGCTTATCCCGAATTGATTAGCAAGGGTACGGTGCGTGCAAATTCTCCAAAGCCGTGGGATCGTTTTATTCCGGACGGAAAGGCGTATGGCGAAGGCTGCTATTATACCCAAGAGGAAGTGAAAGAACTTGTTGCTTATGCTGCCGCTCGTCATGTTACGGTGGTTCCTGAAATTGAAATGCCGGGTCATGCGATGGCATTGTTGTGTGCTTATCCAGAATTGGGTTGCACGGGCGGTCCGTATGAAATGCGTTGGGAATGGGGTGTCGAGCCAGATATTCTCTGTGCGGGTAATGATAAAGTCTTTACTGTGATGGAGAAAATTCTCGACGAAGTGATTGAACTTTTCCCGTCGTATTACATTCACTGCGGTGGCGACGAAGCGCCAAAAGATCGCTGGAAAGTATGCCCGAAGTGTCAGGCTCGTATCAAAGAAAAAGGCTTGCGTAATGAATACCACTTGCAGAGTTGGTTTATTCAGCATTTTGCCAATTATCTTGAATCCAAGGGTCGTCACTTGATTGGTTGGGATGAAATCCTTGAGGGTGGTCTTGCAAAGGGTGCTGCTGTGATGAGCTGGCGTGGTGCTCAAGGCGGCATTAAGGCTGCAATGATGGGGCACAATGTCGTGATGTCTCCAAACTCCCACCTCTATCTTGACTATTGTCAGGGC
>JAUNQZ010000112.1 GCA_030535915.1 bacterium | reverse complement strand
TCTTGCGGCGCGTCAACCATCAGCGTTACGTTTTTTGAGCACGAAAGGTGGTACAACGCTCTATGATGTAACTTATCCTGAAAAGTGCGCGCTTATTTTTGGATGTGAAAGTTCAGGGTTGCCCAATGAATATTATGAAAAGTATAAAGCAGATCTTGTGACAATTCCGATGCCAGGGGAATATGGGCGGTCCTTAAATCTCTCTAATGCTGTTTCTGTTGCTGCCTATGAAGCTTATCGTTGGCAACAAAAAGAATGTGTAGATAAATTTAATTGAGGCCGTTCTTTAATCATGTAGCGAAATGGTATGCGTTACAAAAACTTTTGAATGAAGGAGTCATTATGAAAAAAATTGCATTTGCTGCTATTGCTCTTTGTTTCGCGAGTTTCGCAGTTGCTCAAGATGTAGCACCTGTTGTAGAACCCGCAGAAACCCCAGCTACTGTTAATAATGAAAAGACCTTTAAATGCGAAGATTGCGGTAAGGACTTTGAGATGAAGTTCCCCCAATCTCGTCGTGGCGCTCATGGCCAATGGAAACGCGGTGAAAATCGTCAAGGTCCTCGTGGTCCTCGTCCGGAAATGAAGGGTGGCGAAAATCGTCAAGGTCCCCGCGGCGGTGAAAAGGCAAAAGGTCAAGGGCAAGGTCCTAAGGCTGAGGGTAAAGTTCCTCGTATGCGCAAGGAATTCAAGCCTCGTTGCAAAGATTGCATGAAAGCGAAGTGGGAAGCTCATAAAGCTACGCGCGAAGCTGCCAAAAATGTAGCAACGCCTGAAGTTCCTGCCGCAAAATAAGCGAAACCTTTTCTACTTTTTAGTTTGATGCGATAATCAATTTTCAGATTATCGCATTTTATTTTTTTAGTTTGTAGATTTTTATTTATGATTGCGTTCTCTTTAGGCGCCTTTTTGTGTTTAAGGCGATGGAGGTGTTGGTGCACGGTTTTCTGTTTGTTGACTCTACACAGCAAACAGGATAATAAAAAGATATAAATGTTCTCTTAAGAGGGACTTCGTTTCATCGCGAAGTCCCTCTTTTATATTTTTTCATTAGTTATGAGAGGATTTTTAAAGTTTTTTTAAGAACTTTGTGTTTGCATTTGCTTTTTTCTAAAAAAAAGTCTATAATATGTATACATTCTCGTATAAGAGAAATGCTCGTTATTGGAGAGAAACATGGATAAAGTTGTTGTTGAAATTTGCATGGGTACGACCTGCTATATTATGGGTAGTGCTCAATTGGCTGGGTTGGCAGATCGCCTCCCTGAAGAATGGAAAGACCGCGTCACCGTAAAGGGGATGCGTTGCGTTGGAGCATGTCAACAAACCGATCGTTATGGTCGTGCGCCGTTTGTTCGAGTCAATGGTGAGCTTATTTCCGAAGCGGATGAAGGTAAAGTGATTGCCTCTATTCGTAAGTGCTTAGATCTTTGATAGCAGAATAGTAAAGGAGAGATTGCTATGGCTATTCCGATGATTAGTGAAGCGGATCGTCTACGTCGCGAAGTCCTTGCGTACGTCATCAAGGAAATTCAAGATGGTGAATACGAAAACATTGATCGTATTCCTGTTAAAATGCGTCCGAAAGGTGAACCCTATTCGCGTTGCTGTATCTACAAGGATCGTGCAGCTTTACGTTATCGTTGTATGTCGGCGATGGGGTATCGTGTTGAAGATGAAGTCGATGAAATCAAACCGCTTGCACAGTATGCAAAGGAAATTGATACAACGCCTCCTGCTGCCAATCCTTTCTTAACCATCTTCCCTGATGCTTGCTCGGCTTGTATGCAGTCGCAGATTATGGTTACCAATATGTGCCGTGGTTGCTTGGCTCGTCCTTGTACAAACATCTGTCCGCGTAAGGCGATTCAGGTCCGCAATGGTCGTGCACGTATCTCTACGGAGCTCTGCATTAACTGTGGTAAGTGTGCAGAAGTTTGCCGTTATCATGCAATTATTCAAGTGCCACTTGCATGTGCCGATGCTTGCCCAGTTGGAGCAATTGGTAAAACAGAAGATGGTCGCGTAACGGTTGATCAAGAAAAGTGCATTCGTTGCGGTAAGTGTATTAAGGCATGTCCTTTCGCAGCTATTATGCAAGCCAATCAGGTTGCACATGTGGTTCGTGCAATTGCTCAAGGCAAGAAGGTTATTGCTCTCGTTGCTCCTGCAATTCTTGGTTACTTCCCAACGGAACCGGGTAAACTCTACGCGGCGCTTCGCAAGATGGGCTTTGCAGATGTGTACGAAGTTGCTCTCGCAGGTGATGAGGTCGCCATTGACGAAGCAAAGGAATGGGCAGAACGTAAGGCTGAAGGTGCACCCTTCATGACCACAAGCTGCTGCCCTGCATGGATGGAAACGGTGAAGCGTCACATTCCTGAAATCATGCCTTATGTTTCGCACACGCCTTCGCCGATGGTTTATTCGGATCGTCGTGCAAAGAAGGATCACCCCGATGCTATCACGGTTTTCATTGGACCTTGCATGGCAAAGCGTGCTGAAGCTCATCGTCTCCAATCGCCTGATTATGTTATCACTGCGGAAGAAGTCGGCGCTTGGTTGATGGCTAACAACATTCAGTTGGATGATCTTGAACCCGAACAACCCGCTTGCGTTGGCACTCAGTATGGTGCTGAATTCGCTATCAGCGGTGGTGTTGCAAATGCTGTTGCTCACTACTTGCCTGAAGGTGTTGCAATGCCAACGGTCTTCAAAATCAATGGTCTTAACAAGAAGAATATCGCACTCTTGCGTGTCTTTGCAAAGACCAAGAAGGCTCCCGCAGATATCATTGAAATCATGGTCTGCCCTGGCGGTTGCGTTGCAGGTCCTGCTGCGATTAATACACCCGAAGATGCAACGAAGATTATTCAGGACCGCCGTCCCGATGACTTCAATGCGCTCGTGAAATAAAAGCCAATACAAAAGAGCGTTCCAAACGGAACGCTCTTTTGTTAATGATTATTCATAAAGGGTTTAAAAATGACGGTCGAAGATCGTGCAGTTGATTTTTTTACACAAGGGTATTCGTGTGCTCAGTCCGTCCTTGCGGCATGTGCAGAAACAATTGGCTTAACAGAAGCGCAAGCCATTCAACTTGGTAGTGCGCTTGGTGCTGGTATTTGTGGTCTTCGCGACACTTGTGGAGCTGTCCTTGCGATGGTTGCAGTCTGGGGGGCGCGCTTTGCACCTACGACACCAATGGATGCTAAAACAAAAGCCAATCTTTACGCACAAGCGCAAGCGTTGGTCAAATCCTTTGACGAAACATACGGAACGCACAATTGTAAAGCGCTTTTACAGCAAGCATCAATTGAAAAACAGGCGGGTGTTGCACCAGAAGCGCGAACAGCCGCTTATTATGCAAAACGCCCGTGTGCAAAATTTGTAGCATTTTGTGCAAAAGCTGCATTACAAGCATCTTTTTAATGGATGCGGTTCTTTAGCGATGAGAGATGATTATTTTAATGAAAAATAAGTTTTTCTAATTGTTAAACAGAATGGATTCATTAGAATTAAAACGTCTTTTTAGCGTCCTCCTTTTGCACTTCAAAGGGAGGATTTTTCGTGATTTTAAATCATCCTTGAAAACCCTTTAAAATCAAGGCCTATTGTTTTGTCTTTCAATATCGCCCATTTTGACGAGCAAAAAGGGCGATATTGAGCTTCAAAATGGGCGATATTGAAATGAGCCTTTTAAGGAGGCTTAAATTTTACTTCAATTTTGTTGTACATTTGAGTTTTTTGAAAGGGGGTAGGGGAAGGATAATTTCTTTAAATAAGCAAATTTTAAGTGCGACAAATCGACATTTTTTTGCTATAATAGTATATTCATTTAACAGCGAATTTAAATGTTAGATTTGGTTCACCATGAAAATGGTCGTTTGAGGATGCTATGGCAAAGAACCCCGCAGATTATAGTGAAAAGAATATTAAAACATTAGACCCTTTGGAACATATCCGTTTGCGTTCGGGTATGTATATTGGTCGTAAGGGTGATGGTGCACAATACGAAGATGGCATCTATATTCTTTTGAAGGAAGTCCTTGATAATGCTATTGACGAATTCGTCATGGGCTTTGGCAAGCGTGTGGTCATTAAGTTGAATTATGCCTCTGGAGAAGTTTCAATTCGCGATTATGGTCGTGGGATTCCCTTAGGGAAAGTGATTGATTGCGTTAGCCAAATCAACACGGGCGGTAAGTACGACGATGATGTCTTCCAATTTTCCGTTGGTATGAATGGCGTTGGTACAAAGGCTGTCAATGCACTTTCGGAAAATTTTTATGTTCGCTCGCATCGTGATGGGGAATTCTTTGAAGCGACTTTTTGCAAAGGTAAATTGCTCTCTAGCAACCAAGGTCAAACCAAAGAACGCAATGGAACGCTTGTAAAGTTCTTGCCGGATATCTCGATTTTTCCAAAGTTTTCTTTCCGCGAGGAACATGTTCAGCGTCGTTTGCGGATGTATGCTTATTTGAACGCAGGTTTAACGATTGAACTCAATGGCGAGACCTTTTTCTCTGAAAATGGT
>JAUNQZ010000024.1 GCA_030535915.1 bacterium | reverse complement strand
GGATTATAGGGGTACTGGCAGGCAACATTTCCGGAAGTAACTTACTGAGGCACGGATTTGTAGATATGCAATGGCAGATTAGAAAAGTGCCGCATATCACCTTGTCTTTTAGTTTTCCCCGGGTTTTTTAGCTCGGGGATTTTTCTTTATTCGCTCAATTTCTGCCGGATTCGAAGGTTCATATTCTGTAATCGTTTTTTTACCGTCTTTATGTAGCGAAGCAACGACTGCAAAACGTGACCCATGAACTACATAAAGTTTAACGGGATTTTCATGCGCATAAAAATCTCCATATGCTAAAACTGCAGGTAAATATTTCAGATCTTTCTCATGTTTAGCTTTCATATGTGAAATACCATGTCCGCCGACGTAGGTACGCCCATCTTTATCTTTATGCGGATTACCTTCCCATCCCCAATCAAAACGAATCCATCCCGTTTCCTCACGGTAGACCCCTTTATCTATAGATGTTTTGGAGGCTAAAACTTTCTCAAACACCTTTTCTGCACGTTCATAGTTCCGCTTAGGATTTTCGATGAGGTGTTGTGTATCTATTGTCCCGAAGCGATCTCGCGTTTTTGTCTCCCGCTCCCGTTGGCCTTGGCCTGGGTGTTGACCATGGACGCGACATTTTGCGGGGTCGCGGGCACGGCATTCGCCATTTTGGGCGATGGTGGGGAGGTTGGAGGCGTAGGATTGGGCGAGGGATTGTTCGAGGATAAGGGCGGCTTGGGGGTCTTCGGGGAGGAGTTGTGGCAAGACGGACATGAGCCATGCGGCCTTTTCTGCTGTGGGGTCAGCGAGGAAGGTTTGCACGGCCTCTGCAGCGGGGGAGAGGTCGACTTGCAAAGCGGTTGCAAGGGCGGCAAATTCTTTTTTGAAGGCTGCGGAGGTGGGTGCAGCCTTATTCATCAAAAAAGGGGATGAGACGCCACCTCCAAGGGCGTCGGGTGTGGGGGCATTTTCGGAGAGGGTGTAACCGGTGCGCTCTTCGAGTTCGTCCTGGGAGATTTTATAGCCTGCGGTAACGGCTTTGCCCGCGAGGTCAAAGACCTCCATGGCCGACGGTTGTGGGTCGGTCTCAAAGTCGAATTGCGCGAGGTGGGGTTGATTGGGGAAGGCGCGGTCAAGGAGGGTATCGGTGACGGTGCGGTTGAGGGCAGTGGCGATGAGGGCGGCATCGCGTCGCACGATGGTGCGCCAGGTTTCCTCGTGCGCATCGGAGGCACCTTGACCAATTCCTGTGGCTCCTGTGAGCGAGGTGAGCATGCCTCCGGTTGCCATGAGGACCATGAGTTGTTGTTGATGATCGAGGAATTCTTTGAAGGGGTTGACACCGCGTGCTTCGGAGGCATAGTGGACTTGTGAGCCTGCGGGGAGTGCCCCTACGGAGCCTTCATAAATCGACTGTGCTGCGGCGGCGAATTTTTCGACTTGGTTGGGGTCGATATCTTGTGGCATGGTGACGATGACCGGCGGGATGCCGTAGCGCTCAAGGAATTGTCCCCAGACCTTTTCGCCGAGGGTGGTGCGTAGATGGATGGCCATGGCGGGATAGTCGATGTGACGGGAGCGTACAAAGTGGACGACTTCTTCACGCGGAAGGAGGTCGAGGTTGGCCGTTTCTACCGTTTCGTCGGCATTTGGATTCCAGTGCCATGTGTTGTCTTTAATATTACGGGTGAGGTTCCAGGCATTGAGGAGTTGGAACCCTTTTAGGCTCATGCCGTCCTCCGAATAGACGGGTGCGACATGTGCGTGCCCACGGAAGAAGGCCGTGGAGAGATGTTCGATGGCGGGGAAGAGGTTGCTGTCTTCCGCTTGGCCATAGGCATAGGAGAGGAAGGCTGCTTGCTCCTCGGCGAGTTTTTCATCATAATCTTTAAAGCGCCGTGCGGGTTTGGTCCGCGTCGTCCAATCGAGATCCACGAGGGCCGATGCACGACGCTCGGCGCAAATCATGAGGGTCGGGTCAACCTCTTCTATATTTTGGTAGATCCATTGGAGGCGTGCATCACATCCACGGCGTGCTGCATCGAAGATCATTTGTGCCTGTTGGAGCGTCAGGTGTCGCAAGGGGTTGAAGGTTTCCATCCATGAGACCTGCGCTTGTTGCAGCGGGGTGCGTTTTTTCTTTTGCGGGGTAAGGATGAAGGTTGGCTTCTCCTGAGAAGGGGTAGCAGCAGTTTTATTCAAGAGGCGTTGTAAGAACTTCATCGAGAACTCCTTTTGATTGAGAAGGGAAGGAAGAAGGTGCCGTTTTTCGTTGCGGCATGGAGGAGGAGTGCCAGTGCGGAGGCACGGTCGGAGTGGCCGTCTTCATTTCGCGCTGCGCGATAGGTGATGGTGCCATTGGTGGAGACATTCCGCTGGACGGCATGGAGGTCTTCACGCAGTTCACGCGATGCGGGGATGAGGATGGTGCGCTCTTCGAAGTGTCGGCGCATAGCGGCGTAGAGTTCACCCTTTGACTTGTGGGTAAAGGTGATGGGGAGCACTTTGCCGCCGAGTTTGCGTTTGGCCTCTTCTGCGAGCATGGCGCCGATACCTGTGGCATCGATGCAGACGCGCTGTACACGCGGGTCGGCGGCGATATCGCAGAGGCGTTGCAACTGCTCTGCAAAGGGCATGCGCTTAAAGATTTCTGTTCGCACAACGCGGAGGGTGGTGCCAATCTTTTCGCCGACGGTGAGGACCGAGAGGTCTTTACTACGGCCAATATCCATTCCGATATAGAGGGCGTGACCGGTATCGGTTAAGGTGGCGGGGTCGTGTTCGCAGGCGGTGATAAGCTCGTAGGGGAGCAAGACACTGGTGGTATCGATGAACTCACAGAGATATTCTTGCGCCCAGATGTCGGGATCATCCACCCCTGCGCGCAGTTCCTCGAGGTTGAGTGGCAATCCCAGGCGAACGGCATCCTCAATGGTTACTTTGTGTTTGCTGTAGGCCTCATTTTTGAACCAGAGATCGGCAAATTTGTTACCCATACCCTTTGGTGTTGAGACGATACGGAGCTTTTTTTCGCCGTTGAGCGGGTTGGTGATGGAGGGGTAGATAGCCGCCCAAATATCCCATGGTCGGTCATGGATAGCGAATTCGTCAAGGACAAGGTTTGCCGAGTAACCGCGCGCGGTGTCGGGATTGGCGGGGATGGCAAGGATTCGCGCACCATTGGCGAAGGTAATCTCTGCGCGTGTCATAAGCGCTTCACCGGAGCGCAGTTCACGATAGCCCTCTAGGGCGAGGTTGACGGCCTCGGCCCATTGTTTGGCTTTACGCATCCATTCGATGGCTTGGCGTTCGCCAGCGGAGAGGACGACCCATAAGGCTTTGGGGTGGAGTTGACAGTGGAGGACGGCCTCTGCGGCGGTGGCGAAGGATTTACCGGTCTGTCGGCTCCAGAGTCCAATTTTGAAGCGCGCCTCATCCCTTACCCAATCGCGTTGGTAGGGGAGTAAGATTTCATCGATGATACTTTCGGTTTCCATGGCTAGTCCAAGACGCGGTGTTCCATTGGAATCATGTGAGGAAGTGGCAGAGAGATGGCTTCATCCTCAGGGCGATATTCTGCTGCGGGATGTTCATAGGAGATGGTTGCCAGCTTATCGCGGATAGCGAGGGCGCGTTCCCATTCTTTCACACGGTTCTCGTCGAGGAGGGCACGCAGTCCTGGGAGGCGTGTAACGGCACGGTAGCGGAAGTCGGCGAGGATATGGATAAGGATTTCGGAGGGGACGGCATCGGTGCGGGTATCGACCATGGTGACGCGTCGGAGTGCGCCGCGCCATTCTTCTGCGACTTCGTGTGCGATTTGTGCGAGGGCGTTATCTTGGGTCCAGTCGACGGCTACGCGGTCGAGGATGTCGCGCTCTTTGGCAGAGAGGCGCGAGAGGAGGGCATCGTCAGTTAGTATTGTCCACATGGCGAGTTACGAATAATGAATTACGGATTAGAGGCCGAAGACGGCTTTGATTTTGGCGAGGCGTTCTGTTTCGGTGAGTGTTTCGTCGTTTGCAACACTCTTGCAGGAGGCGAGTCGGGCCTCTGCAGCTTCGAATTTTTCACGCTGGAGGGTCATGGCTTGTTGTTGGAGTTCGAGGCGTTCGCGTTGGAGGGCTTGTTCTTTGAGGCGGAGGGAGGCGGCATTAATTTTGACGGCGGCATCGACGATTTTTGCGGCCTTTTCTGGATCGCCGGAGAGGATGGCATCATTGGCGAGGGCCATATAGGCATCGGCGGTGGAGTCATCGAGTTCACCTGCGTTAGCGAGGTGTTTGATTTCCGAGCGTGCAGCGATGGCACGCTCCATACGGCGGGCGCCCTCCATTGAGCGCATCCACTTTTGCCAATCATAGATGGCATTTTTGCCAGGGGAGAGGCTGTATTCTTCTTCGATCCAGGCTTTAAAGGTGTACCAGGGGATGCCTTTGGATTTATCGTAGGCTTCCCAGCGTTGTTCATCGGTGAGGGGTGCGTCCCATGCGTCGAGGCGGCGTTTTTTGGTGGCGAGCTCTATCATCGGTGGTTCCTTATATCGTCGAGTTTATTTTCGATGCGCAGGAGGGCTTGGTTGATATGTGGCATTTCGCCCTCGATGTGGGAGACGCGTTGCTCGAGGGAGGCGATGCGCGAGAAGGCATTTTTATGCTCGGCTTCGTTGTCCTCTCGGTGGCATTGACAGAGCGACTTATCGACTTGCACAGTGTTGGGCTCGAGGGTGACTTTTTTATTTTTGCCGAAGTAGAAGCCACCGCCACCTGCCACAAGGAGTCCAATCACCCAGAGGAGGGCTTGGACGGCTTCGCTCATTGAGGATGTGTCGATTTCGCCCATGGTGCTCCTTAGAGTGCGTGTGCTGTGAGGGTGCCATCCTCCGTGATAGCGAAGCGCTTATTGCCCGTGATGGGGTCATTGTAGGTGTAAACCCATTGCTTCTCAAGGAGGGTTTTGAGGAGGGCGCGTTTTTCGATGGAGGAGAGGATGCTGTCGATTTTGAGCTCAACGAGGGTGAAGAGAGTATCCTCTTGGCAGCCTTGTGCTCCGGATCGCTCGAGGACTTCGAGGGCGGTTTTAGTGGTGAATTGTTCGCGCAGCGACATTGCCATGGGAGTTATCCTTATTTTTTACGACGGGTTGTTTTTTAATCGACTTGGGCGAATTGAAATGCCCCTTCGCTTAAAAAATGCTCTAGAAGTGCCTTGCAGACCCTTGCAAAACGATTTCTTTTGCTTCGGGGTAGACTTTTATGGGAAAAGGGCGAGAAGGGCTTTATGGGCCGTTTCTCGCCCTTTTGTATTTAACGAGGGTTAATCCCTTCGTTTTATCGTCTTAGCTTATTGCGCGGCGACGATGAAGCCCTTGGTGGGCTGGAG
Source organism: bacterium (assembly GCA_030535915.1). Classification (GTDB taxonomy): domain Bacteria; phylum Verrucomicrobiota; class Kiritimatiellia; order RFP12; family DVOR01; genus Spyradenecus. The sequence continues at coordinate 14,032 of JAUNQZ010000024.1, read as the reverse complement.
GAGTTTTGCGCCCATGAGGATTTCGCCGACGATGTAGTTCTTGCCGGAGGTGTTGACACCGAAGCGGCGGACACCGATGGCGAGGCCGGAGGCTTCATCCTGCGTATAGCCAAACTCTTCGAGGACCTGCTTCGATTGCGGTGCGAGCAATGCGCCGCCGTAACCGATGGCATCGCAGTGCACGACCGCGGCATTGACGGTCAAGGTCGGGCAGCGGACGATGCGCTTGAAGCCATAGAGGCCCGGGAGGAGCGAACCTTCACGGATGGCTTCAGGACCACCATAGACGTGTGCATCCATCAAGGAGAGGATTTGGGTGTAGACATCGCCCGAGCAGAGGAGGATAGATTCTGCGGGGTTGAAGTCATTCTTTTCGCACTGCGCGGAGAGGGCGGCGAGTTGCTTCTTGGTGCCTGCGGAGGGAGAGAAGACTGCGCCCGTGCCGGTCAAGGTGTCAGCCGTGATGAGATCGGTGACGGTCTTGCAGATACCGAGGCCGACCGATTTACCAACCGCTTGACCTGCGCCCTTCCAGAAGGCCACGGGGCACTGAGCGAAGTCGGTATCGGAGTAGACCTTGGAATCGAACTTGTGTTTATCGATCAAGAGGTCAACGCCTTCAGCGGCATCGGCATTTTTGGTATAGTCGCCATCGAAGTCCTGTGCAGCCTTTGCTGTGAAGACGGGGATTTTGATGGTCGAGCCAGGGGCTTTTTCTGCTTCAGTGAAGCGGTGGGCGAATTCTTTGATCGGGGCAATGGCATTCATTGCCGTGATGAGGCCTTCTTCAGCGAAGATGGTGCCGGCCAGAGAGGTAAGGGTTGTACCTGCCATAGTGTTTTATCCTTTCGTTACTTGTTAGCGGAGTGTTCGAGGCCACGGGTGATGGCGGCCTTATTCATTGCGAGGAAGGCATCCTTTTCGTCGCCGTGGGGCATGGCCTTCCACTTATTGGCGATGATAATGTCGGCCTGTGCGCCCTGCGCGGGGGTGTGCGGGGTGGAGGCGCCTTCGAAGCGATTTTTCACCTTGGTTGTGGCGGGCTTCTTGATCGTATTCAAGAGCGCGCGTGCCGCGACGGGGTTGGCTTTGTAGGAAGCGATGAAGGCGGCGCGATTTTCGATTTGCTCTTGATTTTCATCGGCGGCTTCTTCGGCTTCGTTATTCAATGCCGCTTCGTTTGCTTCATCGAGTTGTTGCTTGATGGCGCGGACGGCATCAATGAGTGCGGCTTCTTCAGTTTCGGGCGGGAGGCCTAAAACCTCGAGGAGTGCTTCTTTCATTGTGTTTTCCTTTGTTGGTTTTGTTGCCTCAACGGTGTTATGAAGGGCCGCGACTGCTCGGTTGAGGATCGGGCGGACGGGCAAATTGGGTTTGTTGGTCAGGCCAACAGAGACGAGGGTGTCGGGGCGGCCATTTTCGTCGATGGTCCAGACGGGGGAGAGGAAGCGGAGGCGACGTTCGGAGACGGCGGTTGCGCCGATGTCGGTGAATTTGAAGGTCGCCATGAGGCCCTTTTCCGGGTCCACGCGGAGGGCTTGCACCCATGCTGCAGCCGTGGTGGGGCCGCCTGTCTCAGCGTCATGCTCGAAGTCGACGAGGACTTCGTCATGGAAGTTATTGAGCAGTGCGGTGAAGGCGATTTGATCGCAGTGCTGGAGGATGGAGCCATCGTTGGCCGGAAAGGTGCCAAAGGGCGAAAGTTGGACTTCGAGTGTTTGTCCTGCGTTGACGGTGTCGGGGAGCTGTGTTTTCATGGCGTTTATTGTAGCACGAGGAGGCGGGGTTTGTGTGTCCAAAGTTCCCCATTTTACGGGGGTTTGCGGTTTTTCGCGGGATTCCAATATTACATTATAAGGAAGGGGTCGATGTGGTATGCTTTGGGGCGTCATTTGGGAGGTTTGCCTGGTTCTCCTCTACTCCGCGAAAAACCAGGCCGTTTTTTGTAACAACAAAGGATAACTAATGAAAACATTTGCGTCTCTTTTCGTGCTTTTGGTTGCGCCTGTGGTTTGTGGGCTTGGATTTGTATGGGATGTTGAGACCACCCGTCCGCAACCCTATGACGCACAAGCTTTTCATGGGGAGACCTTTGAGCTTGCTGCGACATTTAAAGAGCGTGGCGCTCAACTTTCAGATGGCGCTGCCACCGCGCAACTCTATTATCAAAGTCCAGAGATGGCGAGCACCGAATGGTATAGCGCATCTGCAACATTTGATGCCACCACTGCAACCGTCCGTGCAACATGGTCGCCTGCGCTTGATACAGGTGCCAAGAGTTACCGTTTCTTCTTGGCCGTTGAAACAAGCGTTGGCGCCAATTATCGTGCGTATGGGACGCTTCGTCTTAAAGATTCTCCGGGCTTTAATCCAACGCTGCTTGAACCCATCGATGTGCGAGAAGAAATCATTGCGGATATTTTAGAAGATGTAAAGGTTTGGGCGGCACCCGCCGAGCATACGCATGCGATTAGTGAGATTGACAACTTACAGTCTTCGCTAGACAGCAAAGCAGGGGCATCGCACAAGCACGCGATAAGCGATGTGACGAATTTACAATCGACGCTGAATAACAAGGCGAATACTTCGCATACCCATAGCATTAGCAATGTCTCAGGATTAGAGGACAAACTTGACTATATGCTCTTGCGTTCTCGCTCTACAAGCGACTTGAAGACAAACTTTATCACCAGTGCAGAGGCTCCGATTCAATTTTATGGACGCACGGGCGATACCATGCTACCGATTTTCGCTATGGGCTCGCAACTTAAAGCGGGTGACCCCAATAATATTAAACTCTTCAACTGGGTCTCGTTTTGGTTCTATGACCGTATCGAGTTCCTTGAAGGCAATGGAACAGCTCGCATTCCTTATCGCTTCACCGCCAATCATGGCGATCGGAGTGAAGTCATCGCACGCATAAAAGACCTTCCCGTCATTGATACGGCTTTAAGTGCTACGAGCACAAATCCTGTGCAAAATAAAGCTATTATGAGTCAAATGATGATTTTTTCTTCGGTTGTTGATAGCGTTCAATCTTCGCTTGATAGTAAAGCGGATGCATCGCACACCCATGCCATTGCCGATATCTCCGGTCTACAAACGGCGCTCGATGCAGCTGTGACAGAAGAGACGGACCCAACCATCAGTGCTTGGGCAAAAGCAACCACGAAGCCGACCTATACTTGGACGGAAATCACTGAGAAGCCTGAAGTCTTCACTCCTGAAGCGCATGCGCATGCCATTGCCGATGTCTCCGGTCTGCAAACGGCGCTCGATGCAGCTGTGACAGAAGAGACGGACCCAACCATCAGTGCTTGGGCAAAAGCAACCACGAAGCCGACCTATACTTGGACGGAAATCACTGAGAAGCCTGAAGTCTTCACTCCTGAAGCGCATGCGCATGCCATTGCCGATGTCTCCGGTCTGCAAACGGCGCTCGATGCAGCTGTGACAGAAGAGACGGACCCAACCATTAGTGCTTGGGCAAAAGCAACCACGAAGCCGACCTATACCTGGACGGAAATCACTGAGAAGCCTGAAGTCTTCACTCCTGAAGCGCATGAGCATGCCATTGCCGATGTCTCCGGTCTGCAAACGGCGCTCGATGCAAAACAACCTGCGCTCACAGCGGGTGAAAATATTACGATTTCTGGCAATGTGATTAGTGCTAAAGGTGGAAGTGTAACGCCTACGATGGAGACAGCCACATGGAGTGAGACGATTTGTTCGATTGCTTGGTCGTCCCATCCGCTCACCGTTGATTTCAATGGTCAAAATGCCACAACAGCCAATGTACAATTCCCCACGGATGCGTGGCCTGAGGGTGCAGCGCGGATGATCTTCTTTAAGACCTCTGGGATTACCAATACTTATAACGACGCACTGTCAGAGGTTTGCTTTGATGATGCAGATGGGTGTCTCTCGGTGGAGTTTATTGGTTACGAGTATTTGGAAGCGGAAGCGGTTCATCATGCCACAGCTTATCGTTTTGGAGATGTGCTTTATATTTCGATTGTGGCGCGTCGGTATATTGAAACAGAAGAATAAAAAAGCGAAAAATGACAATGAAACGGAGTGAAAAAATGAAGAGGTTTGATAAATGGTTAGCCGTTGCTTTTTTGGTTTTGTGTTGTTGCCTCGCGTCGGCTTGCGAGGTGGTGTTGCGTCCTATCGCTTATGGTCCGGGTCCCGAAGGTGGCGAACTTACTATCGGCGATCTCGAACTTACCATCCCCGCGAATGAGGCCGTTGAATATCATGCCACCGGTGGTACTTGCGCAACGCAACGACCGCATGATTTAACGACCGACCAACTCTTGGGCATCGCTGATAAGATCGTCCTTGTGGCATGGTGTCGTGTGTGGCAGGATCCTCGGTTGACCTCGGCCTCCACGACATTGATGGTGCCACAAGTCTCGCTCGATGGCGCTGCGGATAATGTTTTTCATACAGAGATGAAAGTTCCTGTGGGAATCATTTATGGGAAACACACGGCGGTCAATGTTAAGTCTCGCTCCCTTCACAAGCGCTTTGATATTATCGGCACGGATGGTTATAATACGCCGACAACGGCGACGGGGACACTAACGATTAGTGCAGCCGATACCGCTACCACAATGAATGTCAAATCGCTTCTCTCGGGGATTGGTTGGCATTCGCCATTGACGATAATCACCATCTCTGCTGACAATCCGATTACGATTACGGCTTCGGATGGAACGGTGTTGGCGACAGATGTCACAAGCACTTTTTTTCAGGTACGCGATGAAATTACAACGCACGGCTATAGTTATAAAGTAACTAGTGCAACCGCAGGGACAACGGTAACTTTAAGCTGCACGGATGAACTTAAGCCTTACTTATGGCCAGAGGATACCATTCTTCATGTAGACGCAGAGGGCAATGACCTTACGCATTATGCGGTGACTGGGGAATGGCGTCTCTTTGCCTTTGAGCTCGCGCCAGAAGATGTCAATGGAACGGTCATCTGTCACACGCGAATGGTGTATGGCGATGGTACGATTGACACTTATATGGGCGAAGCGACCCATGATTGGGGAAACATCGCCCGAGCCTTTTTACCAGGGAAAATGAATCCTATGTTCTTTATGGCGCCGGGGGCACATCTTCGGATTGGCCCAGGTCTTGGGATGAGAGCTTATTATGTTTCGTGCACCAATGGTAGCGAAGAGGAGATTACAGTTCCTATCAAATATCTCACCTTTGGCCATAAAGCCTTTCGCGCCTCATTGACCGAAGATTTCTTACGCACCGTTTATATTCGCGACCGTGCGGAGATGATGCGTCGAGGGATTTGGGATGAACCGGTCAAGTAGTCTTTTTCCCTTAGGCCTTGCCACGGGTGTGGCAATCAAGGATGCAACGCACCGGGTGGTGCTTCGCATGGCAGTTACACTTGAGTAGAATTTCTTAACACCTGCCCCTAAGGGCTTTTTCTTCGAGAAGGGTTCGTCAATGACGCGTGCTACGCTTGAGGCGCGAGCGAAAGAAATCGAGGCGGCGTTGCAGCGGTGGCGCTTGAAGGTGATTGAGATGCAGGCTGCGGCGGATAAGCTCTCGATTGAACTAACGCAGATTCGGTTACGGTTAATGAAAGGAGGAGAGGATGTTCAGTAAAATTTTATCCCTCTTGCAGAGTCTTTGCAAAGCGATTGCATGGTGGCATGAGCGGGGCGAGAAGAAGGAGCGTGAAGCGATTTCTGAAGCGGTGCATACGGGCGACACGGAGAAGGTGGATGCGTTGAATCAGGAGATTCTCAAGGAGAGCCTTCGTCTCTTGCCGTTGGGGTTCTTTTTGGGGACACTGTTCTTTTTGACGGGGTGCTCGTTTACGCGCACCGTTTATGTGCCAGATTCGGCAAAGGCTGTGCCAATGGAGCATGAGGGAGTGCCAGGTTGGTGGGAGCCGAATAGCCTCTATGAAGCCAAGCTCCTCATATTGCATGAGCATGTAACGAACTGCCACAAGGATTAAGGTTATGATTCCGATGCCACAGCCCGTTGTGCGAGGGCAGGTCTTGACGGCCGATACCATTAATAACATCATTACCTCTTTGCGGATGTTGCGTCCGATTGGGGGCGCAGGGATTCTCGTAGAGGAGTCGATTAATGGTGTTATTTTTAAACTCGCAGAGCGCCCAAAAGAACCCTCGTTTGTCTTTGATCATCGTTGGAAGTGTAGCCTTATCTCTTCCTCGGATAGTGGTGGCAATCCGCAATATGACCTTGCGATTCGCCCTGGGAGTTTTTATCTCATTACCGAAGAAGGACTCGAAGAGCAAGTGCTTGAGCTCTCGGATAATCTCAACGAACGGGAAGAAGGCGGCTGGGAATCGACGGGGAACGCCTTGGGCTCGGATGTAACGCTTTTCCTTGCCGTTAATGACCAAGGCGATGGCTACAAACTTATTCTTGGTACGGAAGAAGAGGGGTGGACGCCACTCTTTAAGATTGCCACGATTACCGGCGCGGGGTCAAGTTATCGAACACCTGTGATTACACAACTCCTCTTGCAAGATGTCTACTTTTGGGCCGTGGGCATGGGGGACAGTTGGTCGCGGTGGACGGTGGCTTGGAAGTTGCGCATTGTTGAGCAAACGATCGAAGATACAACGACAGGAACGACAACCGTTGAGCAGCATCTTGAAATCTTTGCTCCATTGTGGGTTGTCGGTCAAACGGAGTATCTTGCTACGTTTAATGGTGTTACGCTCCAAAAGGGATGGAATGACCTTGGACTGCTCGCCGATGGTGAGTGGTTTGCGGCGCTTCGTTATGTGCCTGCGGAAAGTTCAGATTATGAGACCACGGAAGCCCAAACCTTGGTGGAGCTTTTACAGGCCAAGCCCACGGAGAATCTGGAACAGTATACGCTCGTGCCTATTGCTTCCCTTTCCGATGGCGTGCTAACGCAGTATCATCTCGGCGTCATTGTTGAACGTACCGCCAGTGGCAATAGCGGAACAACTTCGGGTTCGGAGCAAACTTTTGATGTTGTCACCGATCTTGAGTTCCAGATGGCCGACTCTGGCGAGGGATGGATTACGATGAAGAGGCGTACGATTACCGCCACAGTAACAGCTATGGGCGAAGAGAATAGTTCTACGCTACTTTCTGTTGTCAGTCATCGCGCGGAACACGAGGAGATGGGATAACATGCAAATTCAACTTGTTGCACCTGCGCTTTCGGCACTTGAATATCAAATTATTGCACCCCTTAGCAATGATGGGATATATGATAATTTTCTTGTCGGCACGGCTCCAAGTTATCCAGGAGGGGGGCACGTCGAACCCGCTACGCTTAATGCTGGGTGTAGTGTTGTACACTCCGTAAACGCAGGGTCTTCAAGTAGTTCGTTTGTATATGTCGCAGTTCGACTCGTTGAGGGTATTGGGAATGCGGACGATTTCGTCTTTGACGGCTGGACACTTAATGGCGTCATTGTCCAAAAATGGGCAGAGGTACACCTTTTTAAAGTGAATGCTGATTGTACACTTTCTGCAATATTTAAAACAGCAGAAATCCCGATACATCTTATTTGTAACGACCAGGGAAAAGCATTGTGTACGCGTGCATTACGAGATACTAAAAGTATTACAATCGATATGTTTGCTTGTTTCGTAAATTCTACATACGCAAAACAATATCTTTTAGACGAAAGCGGTGGCGCTTCTTATTTTCACGATGTATGTAAATGCGATGAGGCTTCGTCGTATTTCACGATTGGATGGAATCATTTTTTTAGAGATGATGCACTTGTTGACTATGACTGGGATATCTCTTTTCATCGTATTGGCGGGCAGTCGAGTTCATTTTATAAAAATGCACTTCTTGTTGGGACGGGCACATTAGGAACAATACAACCTCGTTCAATATGTTTTCATTTTGTTCCGGTGTCACATCTTGGAGTAGCATACAATGTGAGCGTTTCGCTTGATGGTGCACTTATTTATTCAAAAACGAATCGTATAATACCGACATTTATTATTTATGACATCGATAATCATCAAATCCTTTTTGAGCTCACTTAATAAAGAAAAGAAAGGAACAAAACAATGAGTACAAATGAACAGCCCTGGTATAAACGCTTCTGGAATTGGCTCTGTGGCAAGGTTAAGCAGTGGTGGAAACTCTCTGCGCCAAGCGTTGCACAATCGGTGCTTGATACCTTGAATGATCCCGAACTTCAGGCAACGGCGTTGGCTTGCGTGAAGGCGGTTGCCGATGGTGGCTTTAAGGGGAATCGAGCCTTTAAGAAGGCGTTTGAATCTTTCAGCGAGACGCTTAAGGAGCAAGGCAAAGAGCTGCATACGAATGTAAAGGATACGCTCATTCAAAATGCCTACTGTGTCTTAAAAAATAGTGAAGAATAAGCTGTTATGAGCATCGCGGATATCATCTTGCAGAAGGTTCCCTTTCCGACGCATTTAGACTCGGAGGAGATTCGTGCATCGGTGGCGGAGGCTATTCGTCAGCGAGCGTTTTACTCTGCGCGTATGGCTTGCAAGAGCTATTTGGAGCAGTTGCAACGCATTTGCGCGGCCTTTGCAAGGGGTGATATCAATGGTGCGGATGCCCGTCGGCGGGCACAGTCGGTGCTCGATGGATTGGGATTATCGGATCCAAGTTCTTACCGCATGGTGGACCCGGGTTCGATGCAACGGTTGAATCTTATCCTGAAAACCCAACGGGCAATGGCGGCCTCGGTGGCGCGTTTGGATGGACAGTCCCCGGCGATTCTCGACCAGTGGCCTGCATGGCGCTTAGAACGCTACGGCTCGCGTGCTGCGCCGCGTCAGGATTGGATGGCGCGGTGGACAGCTGCAGGGCAGTCGGTCGGATGGGAGGGCGCCTCTCGCCGAGAGATGGTAGCCTTAAAATCATCACCTATCTGGCGGGCATTGGGCAAGGGCACTGGTGGCTTTAGGGATGCGCTTGGGAATCCTTATCCACCCTTTGCCTACGGCTCGGGGTTGAGTTGGACGGATGTCACGCGTGAAGAGGCCGTGCGTCTCGGCCTCCTGGGAGAAGATGCACCTGTGACACCACCCCCGCGTCAGTCGCTGTCCCCGACAGAAGAAGAAATCGCCGATGCGGCCTTTGGCCTTCGGCCCTTCTCTACCCTTAATAAAAAGTGCCCCGACTGTGGACGCTTCGTCGGTAAACCTCAGCATGACTGTAAAGGTGGCTCGAAGGGAAAAGCACCACACCTTACACCTGAAAAGAAAAAGCAAATTCTTCAGGGATATAAAGGCAAATGCCACCAAAAAGAAGCCGTAGACTTACTGAATGAGGGTCTTTCGATAAAGGATAATACGGGAAAAGGTGTGCGATTTGACCGCTTTGTGCGTGACCATTACGAAAAAGGAATGCGTCGCAAAGACAATCAACCTAAGCCAGAGAATTTGGAATTACTTCCAATGGCGATTTATGCCGTGCGCCATGGGAAATGTATGTTGAAATTCCCCAAAGGCACCACCCCCGATTATTTGAATCCGCCCAAGGGAACCCAACAGGTATATTCTCTCCCTTATGGGAAAGAACGCATGCTTGTGTATGTCTATGCTGATAGCGGAAAAGTATCAGGATGGCATACAGAAAAATAAAAGAGATGCAACGCTTGAAGTGTTGCATCTCAGTCAGGGGAATATTTCATCCCAAAGGGCAGTGAACATCCGGATGTTCACCATTCCTTTGAAAGCATCGTGGCCGGTCCACCCTTTCAAAGAACAACACCATTAAAGCAAAACATCTAAAATAAGTCAACAAAAAAATGCAAATAGGAATTGAAATCAACGACCTGGTCCTTCAGCGGCTCTTGAGCGCGCTCTCGGGTGGTGCGCGCAAGGAGATTCATCGTGTGGCGGCTTATGGCATGATGGTCTTGTGTCGAAAGTGGTTGCGGCGGGAGGCTTCGCGTCGGCATGGTTCGGCGAATCGTGTGGGTGGCAAGCCGACGGGCCATCTCGAGCAGGCGGCCGAGTCAATGCTTTCACGGGCGGATGCAGCCGAGGGGGCAATTGAAGTCTTTTCGCCTGGATTTGGACGGGTGTTTCGTTCAATTCAAATTCAGCCGAAGCGTGCGCGTGCGCTCACATTGCCGGTGGCAGCGGAGTCGTATGGTGTGCGCGCTGGCGAATTGGCGCGAAAGGGCTGGGTGCTTTTCCGACCGAAGCGAAAGTCAATCCTCTTTGGCGTCTCGCCTGTTGATGGTAAGGTGAAGCCTTTATATGTATTAAAGGGAGGCGTGACGCTTCGACAGGATCGTTCGCTTTTGCCTCCGGATGAAGCGATTGCTAAAGCCGCTGCGGATGCAGCGCTCGCGTATATTAATCAAATCTTACAAGGAGCTTCTCGTGGAAGTTAATGGCATTACTTATCCTGATTGTCATCCTCTTGCGGTGCAAGAACTCATTAAACAGCGTCTCGAGGCGGAGGCGTATTTTCATGATTACCGCGTGAAAATCATTCAGCAAGACTCGACGGAAATCCTCGCTATGATCGAGGAGAATGTCGGGGTGCTCGATGGTCCGGTCTTGGTCATTGCTATCACTCAGGTGGAGGGGAATCGCCCAGGGGTAATCCTACATATCGACCTCATAGTGACCGAAAATGTCCTTGTAAATCGTTCGCAGGCGACCTTTGACACGGCCTTTGGTGTGGCTTATCGTGCGGCGGAGGTCCTTACGCGGACGGATGAATTCATCTTTGACAATCTTCGTCACGAGGTGACAAGCGATGGTCTCTTTCAGGCCGTAGCATCACTTCGTTACTAAACATAAACAAAAGAAAGGAAGGCTAATTATGGCTGAAACAGTAACAATGAACGCCTCTTGGGGCGTGAGCGCCTCTGCAAGTGTAGAGGGTATAGTCACCGACTTATCGCTTAGCGAGGAGGCTATTCATCAACCTCTCCAAAATGAAACAGGCGCGGTCGTTGGGTCTACGCAGTATGATACCCGTAAAACGGCAACGGCAACCATTCAAGTTAAAGCTGCTACCGCATTGCCTACGGCGGGGAGCGAAATTACCATCGCTGGAGCGAAGTATTGCTGTACGCGTGCAGAGAAGGTTTACTCCAATAAGGATTATGTGAAAATCCGTGTGGATGCTGAAGCTTACACCAATTGGGCGGGTGCTGCAACTGCACCGTAAGGAATACGTAAGGAATAGATGATGCATAATCCGCAGATTGTCGTTGATAATGTCCTTGCGCCGAAGCCTTTGACGCTGGGACAATTCGCATTGCTTGAGCGTATCCGTTCGCCCTTCTTGGGAGAAGTGAAGCAGTATGCGTTTTATGAAATGCTTCCGTCGCTCTATCTCTTGAGTATGCCTCCAGCGGAGGCGCTGCAACACCTTGATTCGCTCGATGCAGACGCACTGCAATGGGCGGACGCCATCGATGCAGCAACCATCGTTGCGCGGATTCAGGAGACCAATGAGGCGGTGGATGCGTTCTTTAAGGCGATTCCTAAAAAGGGAAGCGACAAGGAGTCCGCAAAAAAAGCCTCGCCGGCAATGGCGTCCTGCTGACCATTGCCGAATGGGCGATGCGTACCTATCGCATGACATGGCGGGAAGTTTGGTGGGAAATGCCTATCGTTCATCTCGCCTTGCTCATGCGACAGTATGCTACAGCAGAGGCAGGTTATGAGGGTAATTCCCTCCTTGAAGCTGAAATCTTTGGAGATTAATCATGTCAGAACCAACCGTAACTATCCGCGTTACAACCAACGCAGATCAAGCCGCAGGCCAACTTAAACGCGCAACGCAAGACCTTAAAAGCGCGGGGAGTGGAGGCCGTGGTACCGCAGGTGGCGCGCCCGTCGGTGGGGATGCCCAAGAGAGGATGGCGCATCGCCGTTCGGCGCCGCAGTCTTCTGGTCGTAATGCTTCATCAAATGCTCAAGCGGGTTCCATCGCTAGTGCAGGGATGAAGAACTTCACGCTCGGCATGGGTCTGCAATTCGCCGGGCAAGGGGTTGACCTTTTGGCGCACACGATTGGGAACCAGGAGGGAGGATCGCGGACGGGTTCGCGTCTTGCAGCCATCGGTGGCGGCGCTGCGGCAGGCGCTGCGGCGGGGGCGATGTTTGGTGGGCCTGTGGGTGCCGCTATTGGCGGTGTCGTCGGTGGGCTCATCGGTGCCTTTAAACAACTCTCTGACGAGGCGAAGTCCGTCCGTGAAGGTTTGCAAGGCCTCAAAATTGGTGCCAAGGCTACCATTTCCAGTACAACCGCAAACCGACAGGATGAAGCCTTCTTTCATCAGCTGAAATGGAAATCAAAGTCTGAACGCATTGAAGCCATTGATGCTCGTGCCGAAGAGCTCTCCTCTGGCGGCAATTATAGCATCATAGAAATCCGTAAGCGCATGGAGAAGGCCGTTAAAGAAGAAAAAACGGATACCGATAAATATAAACTCGATGAACAACTCCTCAAACAACAAGAATCGCGTCTCCTTAAACTCTATAGCATGCAAACACAGGAAAGGATGGCGCCTGAGGTTGGGCTCACAGAGGCGAGTAAATACGTGGATTCATTGGGCGCCATGGGTGGTTCTATCGGGCCCCAAGTCGACGTCGCCGATGTAAACCACTCAATTTTGGAAGAAATTAAACGCCTCAATGCAACAATGGAAGTTTGGGCAAAAGGTTCCGTCTCTGAAAATCTCATAGACAGAGACCTCAACGAGGGGTTTGGCGGCGTTTACACAATTCGATAAAAGGAGGAAGTATGGCAGGAACAGAACAAGTTCAAAAGACAATATCCCTTCAACCAGGACTCATTAATCGGTCTTATTCAGTCATCGACGGGTATGAAACGCTCGAAGATGTCGTGGAGGCAATGAAAGTCGGAGAAAGTCCTGCATCATCATCCCTCAACCTCTCTGTTGAAGGACGGCTCGTAAACGCAGTCCTTGAACGTTTACCCGGTGGTAAAGGAAAAGCCGTCATAATGACTACATCTTTCTTAAAAAAAGATGTGTGGGGGCTCGATATGACAGAAATCCAAAAACCCATCCGAGCATGGAAGTACGACGATCCGTCAGACAAACCTGCCCTCGTGCAAATTGACCTATGGGAGGCGCAAAAAACCAGCGGGAATAAAGAGGCTTATGAGAACTATAAGTATGATGGCAAAACGGCCATGACTGGCAACACATTAAAACTCGCCCAAATGATTCACCAAGGGATTCAATACTTCTCCTTATTCACCCCTGTTATCACATGCACCACACGCCTCACGCAAGCAGAGATGGACGGAGGAGCAGAGGTTAGCCTAACAGACATAGGCAAAGTCTTTCAACCATCGCAGATTGGATGCCCAACAATGTTTCAGAATGCTGCCGCCTCCTTCCTTAAAACGGGAGACCGAATCACAGGCGCCCTCGACGGCACCTATACCCGCGTCCAAACGTGGACCGGAGCCGATGCCTGGAACCCCGACCTCTATGGTACGGCACCCACTTCGTAACCCCTCTGCAACCCCCTTGCAAAACCCCTGCACCAAACACACAAAAGGCCTGCAAACCGCAGGCCTTTTCTTTTATCAATTCTCAACCCCTTGATTACTTTCTCAAATCCCCCGCGCCGCTACACTATGGTTAACCACTTAAATAGCACCATTGCAAGTGTTAATAGCCACTTAGAGGATGAAAAAAATTGTATCAGTCTCAACTCTTTTGGCTGATACCGGCTACCACTGTAAAGATGATATTGCGCAATTCAAAGAATTGAATGTACCCCCTATCATTGCGGAAAAGCGTAAAAACATAATACCTGGCAGAAAGAGCAATTTGAAACAAATGATGCACAAAAAGAAGCAAATTTAATCTATTCAAAGCGAAAATCAACTATTGAAACCGTATTTGGAATAATTAAAAGCGTTATCGGTTTTACAAGATTCCATCTACGAGGAAAAGAGAATGTAGACGCAGAATTCCACCTTGTTGCAATTGGCTATAATTTGAAGTGCATTTTGGGGATGCATAATAGAAAAATT
>JAUNQZ010000023.1 GCA_030535915.1 bacterium | reverse complement strand
GTGTGGATGTTTCATTCCTTGGATGTTTTCTCTTTTTTTCGTTTTTATATTATGGTATAATAAAGGTGATTTTATTTTTAATACATCGTACTTAATCCGAGACGAATTATGAAGCCATTCTTTTATTCTACAAGTTTACTTTTGCTCCTAGCAATGGGGTGTTCGCAAGAATCTTCGCAAGAACTTTCCGCACAAGCTTCGCAACACTATAACAGCGGAGATTATGTTCATGCGGTAAAGGCTTTGCAAGCGATTAATGAAGAACATGGCGAGACGCCCGAAAATTGGCAAAATATTGCGGTTGCGGCCTATCAAAGCAAAGATTATTCTTACGCAGCGCGTGCGGCTCAGTCGGGTTTAACCCTGCTTTCGATCACGGGGGAGGCCTCGACCTCAACAACTGAACGCAAGGATGCGCTTACGGAAATTCTTGCGATGGCGCGTGAAGCGGAGGGTAATCTTGAGGAAGCGGTTCGTCTCTATTATGAGTTGACAACGGCTGAGACAAAAGCGATTAAACTGACCGCGAAGTCGCGTTTGGCGAATCTTTTCCTTGGTCAGAACAAGCCCGATGCAGCACTTGCATTGCTCTTGTCGGCACAGAAGAATGAAGCCTCGAATGCTACGACCAATTATAATCTTGCAAAACTTTGCAATGAAACCTTTATGTTGCATCGTGAAGCATTAGATTTTTATCGTATGGCGGATCATTTCTTGCCAACGACGGTCCCGCAGAAGAAAATTGTCGCTTCGGAGATTGCGCGTCTTACCGCCAATAGTGATCAGTTGCGTCCGAAGCCGCCAGCAACGGGCAATATCAGCGAATGCAAAAAAGCGATTGCTGATTACGAAAAAGCAAAGCGAAAGGGTCACTTCAAGTCTGCGGAATCCTATGCGGTTAAGGCATTAAAGGCCGACCCGTCGAATTATCAAGCGGCGATCAATCTTATCACCTTCTCCAAGCAACAGAAGAATTCAGCCGTTGCGTTGGAGACGTATCATCATGCACTCTTAATTAATCCGACCGATTTGGATTTGCGTGTGAAGGCGGCGGCGTATGCGCTTGAGATGAAGCGTTATGATGAAGCCCTTACCTTCTTGCGTCCGGTGCTCGTTGCCAATCTTCCTAAATACAAGGCCAGCATCTATCAAATGATGACTATTTTAGTGAAGCAAGGTAAACGCGATGAAGCGCGTGCATGGGGTGAATATTATTTGATGGTCGCTCCCGAGACGCCCGAACGCAATCGTACCTTTATCAAAGGTCTTCCCACTTACACCAAGTAACACCGCCAAAGACACGACGCGAACATGATTGGCATCTCAAAACTTTACATGAGTCAAGCGGAAGCTTCTGACCCGTTGCGTTATGGGCGATTGAGTCATCAATTGCCAAGCCACTTATTGCAATTCTCGCAAGACAAGAAACCCATTGTCGTTTGGAATATCACCCAGCGTTGCAATTTGAAGTGTCGCCATTGCTATGCCGCGGGATGTGCAAAGCGAGAAGAAGAGCTCTCGCACGAAGAAGCCCTGCGTGCGATTGATGGCTTTGCAGCCTTTGGGTGTCCGGTGCTTCTCTTTTCGGGAGGCGAACCCTTTGTGCGTGAAGATGTCCTTGACCTTGCGGCGTATGCGAAGAACAAAGGGATGCGTGTGGTCTTCTCCACCAATGGCACCCTTATCACACCCGAAATCGCGGCGCGTATTGCAGCCATTGGCGTGAGTTATGTCGGCATTAGCATTGATGGCACACAAAGCACGCATGACACCTTTCGAGGGGTTCCGGGAGCGTATGAACGTTCACTTGCGGCGATTCGGTATTGTCGTGAAGCGGGGATTAAAGTTGGGCTTCGCGTCACCCTCACCCGTGCCAATGTCAAAGAAATCCCAGCGATTTTTCAATTGATGCGAGAAGAAAACATTCCTCGCATTTGTCTCTATCATTTGGTGTACACAGGTCGCGGCGCCAACCTTCGCACCGAAGATCTCTCCCACGAAGAGACCCGTGCCGCGGTTGATACCATCATTAATGAGACGAAGGCTTCCTTTGAGGCGGGACATCCTTTAGAAGTGTTAACCGTTGACAATCATTGCGACGCTCCCTATTTGTGGATGCGAATGGTCAATGAACACCACCCCAAAGCCGATGACGTCTTACGACTCTTGCACATGAATGGTGGAAACTCTTCGGGGCATGGACTCTCGTGCGTCTCTTGGGATGGCACCGTCTATCCCGACCAATTCTGGAGAGACAAACCCGTAGGGAACATTCGCGAGAAGCCCTTTGGGGAGATTTGGGGAACTCCTCCCGCAGGTTCACTCCTCGACCAATTACGTCATAAAGCCGACCATGTTTGCGAACAATGCAAAGCCTGCCGCTTCCTACCCGTCTGCGGGGGGAACTTCCGTGCGCGTGGTGAAGCCGCAACTGGTGAATTATGGGGACTTGACCCCGCGTGTTATCTCACCCCCGAAGAACGCGCAGGGGACCTGCCTCCGCTTCCTACACATTTCTAATCACAGAAAAGGAGACAACTATGGATATGCTCAATCTTGGACTTCTCATTGTCATTGTCCTCTTCGCTTGTGCGGGTGCCTATCGAGGTTTATCAGGAGAATTAGCAACCCTCGCGGGAGCCTTAATTGCAGCGGCAGCGCTTTGGTTTGGCGCCCCCTACTTACGCGATTTAGTCTTTTACTTCGCACCCAATTTACCGCAAAATGCAAGTGTCTTTTACATTGGAATTGCAGCGGTGATTATTGCCTTTATCCTCTTTTTCTTCTCCTCCAAACTGATTAAAGCGATTGGCAAGTGGGTCATCCCCCAACCCTTTGATGCGATTCTTGGGTTTATTGTAGGTGGCGGTAAAGCCTTTCTTTTGATTAGCATTATTGCGGGTGTGATTACCGCCTCTGACGATTACATCAATACCATCCGTGAAAAAACAGAGGGAAGCCTCGTTGCCAATGCCGCGGCAGCCTTCTGGAAGGATCGCTTCGCAAAAACGCAAGCCTCCATCACCCCGCTTAGCGATGCCGCCATCACCGACCAAAAGTAAGCCCCATGTCCTCATTCTCGCAAGATCAACTCTTTGAAATCAAGAGTCGCGTTAACCTCGCGGATCTGCTTGAGGAGTATGGCTTGCAAGTGAAACGAACCGGTGGCTCTGCCAAAGTCTGCTGTCCCTTTCACAAAGAGAAGACCCCCTCCTTTCACATCAACCTCGAGCGCAACTTCTACAAATGCTTCGGGTGTGGTGAAAGTGGAGATGTCCTCACCTTCGTTCAAAAATATGAAGGACTCACCTTTGTAGACGCGCTCAAAAAACTCGCGGATCGTGCCGGTGTCAAACTCGAACAAAAGCGTTCCGACCCCGAAGCTAAACTGCGGGAACGCCTCTATGCGATTCACCAAGAGCTTGCCGCCTTTTATCAACGCTGCCTTGTGCAAACCCGCGAGGGACAAATCGCACGCGATTATTTACAGCAACGCCACCTTGACGAAGCGATTGTTAAACAGTTCCAAATCGGCTATGCACCCGACCGCAACGATGCGATTCTCCTCTGGGCTCAAAAACACAACTACACCCCAGAAGAACTCGTTGCAGCAGGTATTCTTGCGACCTCCACGCGCGATCCTTCGGGATACTATGATCGCTTCCGTGGTCGACTCGTCTTTCCGATTTGTGACACCCAAGGGCGTGTGGTTGCGTTCTCCTGTCGTCTCCTTCGGGACCGCAAAAACACGGGCAAATATGTCAACAGCCCTGAGACAGCGATTTTCAAAAAGTCCAATGTACTCTATGCCCTTCACCATGCACGCGCCAACATTGTCAAGTCTTCCCCGCGTCGAGCGCTCATTTGTGAAGGACAAATCGATGTTATTCGTTGCCATGCCTGTGGGTTCAATACCGCCATCGCCTCCCAAGGCACCGCCTTCACCGAAGAACATGTCACCCTCCTCAAGCGTTATGCAGACACGGTTGACATTCTCTTTGATGGAGACAAAGCCGGTGTCAAAGCCGCCATTCGTACCCTTGGTCTCTTCTTAGCACAAGGGCTTCCTGTACGCATTGCGAATCTCCCCGAAGGCGAAGACCCCGATAGCTTCTTACTCCGCAAAGGAGAGGCGGCGTTTCGCGAATGTCTCGATCGTGCCATTGACCCCGCGCCCTATCTCGTTGCACGCCTTCGAGAACAAGAAGAGCACCCCGACGCAATGGATGCCATGATGCGAATTGCACGCACCGCCATCCTTTCGATTGTCGACTGCCCAGAACCCATCCTTACGGCGCGCTTTATCAAAGACCTCTCCGACATCATTGGCTTACCCTCCTCGGTCTTAGATGAAGATCTCCAACATCTACGCGCCAATGCCGCCGAAGCCGCGAAACGCCGCGAAGCCTTTAACGAAGCCCGCCAAAACGCCCCCGCCACCACCTCGCTCCCAACCTATCAAGCCGAGGATGCAATTCCGATAGAGGGGGACTTCGACGAAGACTTCATCACCGAGGTTGAAGATGAGGGGTCCTTCTCCATTGAGGACGAAAGCCCTTCTGTCTCCCCACAGCCTTCGTCAACCTACGATATCATCGCCGCACAAAATCTCAATGAAGCCTTCTGCGAACTCTTAGCGCACTACTTCACCGACCCCCAAGTCATGGCGTGTCTCATCCAACATCTTCCGCCGGCTTTCGTTCATCATCCGTATGCCTCAAAGCTCTACGATTTGACAATTGAAGCCACCCTCGCCAAACGCGTCACCCTCGCTCCCGACAAGAGCGATGAAGCCTTCATTCACTTCCTCTCGCATTGCTTTGCGCGTCCCGACCGGATCCTCTCTGCAGGCGACGACACCACCCCCTTGACCTTCGCCCACGACATCATCAAACAATTCTGGCTGAACGAATTCCGCCTCCGCGAAGGACACCTTGATCCCGACTCTGATGAAGCCTTCCAGATGACCCTCGCGCGGCGTCGACTCCAAGCCCTCTCGTGGGAAGAAGCCGTGCCCTTTATGGATGCCCTTAATCCGCAGTTATCCGCACCGGCACCCACCCATCTCACCCCCTCCACGCCGCCCACGCGTAAAGACCCCGACCCCCTTCCTCCCTCCCCCATGCAAGAGGAAGCCGTAGCATCTTTCCCCGAAAGCATCAACGAGCCCATCGCCAACACATACGAAGAGGATGACCTCTATGCTATGCTCTAAGACTCCCACCTTCCGTGAGAAAATGGAAGCCTGGGCCCTTCAACGCTGCCCCCTCTCCCAATTAGAACGCCTCGAACCCATTGCACGCGACTTGATGCAAGCCTTCACGGATCATCGTCCTGAAGCCTTCGTGCAATATCTCAATCAACCCGAAGCGCTCACCGCCTACACCCATCTCTTTGCGCCTCAAACCTATGTCCGCGTGGAAGCCGCACTCACTCACATCCTTCAACGCCTCCCCGCGCCTCCCGATCGTCCCTCTCGCGTCCTTGATTTAGGCTGTGGTGTAGGGTCGGCAGCGCTTGCGGCTTACGACACGCTTCTCCAATGGACGGGTCACGCACCCGAAATCACCGGTGTCGACTGGTCCCAACAAGCCCTTGACGCCCTCAAAGAAATTCATCCCCAGGCGATTACCCAACGCGCCGATTTGCGTTCCTTTACACCCAGTGGCACCTACGATATCATCCTCTCCAGCTTTGCCTTTAACGAAGCCTTCCCCAATGCCAATGAAGCCTTCGCCATGCTGCTCAAACTCTCCGAAGCGCTCTCCACGGATGCTCCAAGCTTCGTTCTCATCCTTGAGCCCGCAGATCGCCTTGCAACCCCTCGCCTCCTCGCGCTCCGTCCCCGCTTAACGCAAGCCAACCTTCCGCTCTATGCGCCTTGTCCACACGCTCATGCGTGTCCCCTGATTCCTTCCCAACATGGCATCTGCCATGATGTTCGAAAATTTAAACCCACACGCCCAACCATTCTCCTTACACGCCATCTTCGAAAAACCGTCTCCGAGGTCAAATACACCCCCCTCGCCTTCGGTCGACCCAATGGTCCCCTCGCAGAAGGCTTCGGTCAAGACGAATTCCTCCGCATCATTGGTCCCATCAATCGTGGTAAAGGCGTCCTCGAAACCCGCGTCTGCATGGGCGATGGACGCGTGCGTGCACTCGAGATTCCAAACGCCGCCCTCTCCTCCGAACGCCGCCACGCACTGTTAGATCGTCAACGCGGAGATTGTGCATGGCTCGATGGTCCCCTCGACCTTCGCAAACGCATCGATAACGATGCCACACAACGCACCGCAGACCTTCGCTTCCTTGACGAAGCACCCCTCGCCATTGAGGACTCCCTCGATGACGACACCTTTACATTCTCCATTTAATCCCAAAAGAAACGAGGGAAAAGGTTCATCACCTTTCCCCTCGCACACATCATCTGCACAACGGTTACTTTGCTTCCACACGCGCTTTAAAGAAGCGATGAGGCTTATCCGTTGTCTTATCATACACCTCCCACTCATCCGAAAGCTTCTCCTTCCCTAGGAGAATCACCGTTGCGACAGTCTTATCCAGTTCTGTTGAATACTCCACCTCCACCGTTCCATCCGCATTGATAGTCAGCCCTGTAATCTCAAAGATACTCTCCGCATCCATGGGATTTGCATTCACCAGATACTCCTCGGCATTATTCAGCCCATCCCCATCGGCATCAACCGTGAGAAGTGCCTCATACTCCGCCTTATTCGCACGATCCGCCAATTGATGTCTATCAAACCAATCCCGCGGAATGTAAAACTTTTTCCCCTCTGTACTACACGCAATGGCAGGCAAAACGACCTCCCACGGCGTCTCCGATTGTGCAACGTTAGTATATGGCGTAAAGGTTAACGAAAACTCATGCGCCGTCCGCGTTCCCGCCGCTGTAACTGCCACCGCCGTGAGATTCAAGCGATCATTCACCCGTGGCGTTGTTGGAATCTTTGAACCATCAATAAAGATGTCAAAATTCCCATCGCCATAACGCTCTACCATAAAAGCTTTTGTGGGATACGCATCAGGATGACTCGAATAAACCTCCAGCGTCTCAATATTATCCTCCGTCTTCACACGCAAAATCGACTGACCATTATAAGCACACTGACGCGTCGTATTCGTTCTATCAAATTTCATCGACGAGGTATTAGAAGCCTCCGCAGACGCCACTTCAAATTCAAATGTCGCAAATGTTTCAGCAGGCGTATCCGCCGTTTCAATCTCCGTGTAGCACGGCGTTGACCATGTGCCAACCTTAGTTGTATCCGTAAAGACGGGTTTAACCATAAAGGCCCACTGCTCACCAGGTAACAACCAACCCTCGGGAATCGGAGTACTCCGAGCGGTCGCATCATTCACTGTAAAAGTCTCCGTAGGGGCCGTAATAGCATTCGAGAGATTCGTTACCTTTAAATTTTTAAGCGAAAATTCCACATACTGAGAAATATAGCTCAACGAATGCGTTGTGGGATAAACGAAAAGTCGCAACTGACAAGGCTTTCCCGCATACTTACTTAAATCAACCGATGCCGAAGACGAAAGTGTATTTGTTGTATCTATCGTATGAACCGTCTCCCAAATGCCTCCCAGCGGAAGTACTTGAAACACGACCGGACCTCGATTATAACTTTGTTGATAAGTAAACGTAAGTTTTGTCGTTTCCGTTGGAATAAGGATATCCTGCCATGTATAAAGAATCTTTGGAGCCGTCAATTCGTCCGTCGGATAATAAACGTCTAACTTATAAGTACCTTTATTCCAGGGGTCCTCTACGTTGCGCAACGCCGTTGTATTTCCTGCAATATCTCCCTTCAGCGTTGTAAAATCATCCGACCACGAGAAAGTAATCAGAGCCTTCTCTATTTTTGTCGCCGCAATTTCAAATTCGCTGACTTTATCATCATAACATTTTGGCAAATGCCAAGAGAGCGTAGGCGTTGTAGACGAAACCGCCGGCAATGGATCACACTGTACCGTCCGCTTCGGATAAGTGATATCGTAACCATCCGCAGTATCGATATGGTGCCACCCATTAGAAGTTCCTCCCCAGCCATAATTAAACCGCACATACGGTTCCCCATTAAAAACCGCATATCCACTTCCTAAAATAGAATGCTTTGGCACTCTACACGCAATCGGCACCCCATCTTCCATTGTTTGCTTAATCGTTGCGATTTCAGTTTCATCATAAGAATCCGTTGAACTCGCCAATACAACCGAATTCGGTTCCATTGTCCAAGGTGTCGACGCCGCCCACTCGTTCACCGCGCCCGAACCTTCATCGTTAAAATTCATCTCGGCTAAAATATCATTTAACAATACCAACCGAGCAATCTGATGATTGTCCGCCACAGCCGTATAAGACGACAATGTATCTGTCATCTTTGAATAGTCAAACTTCGAATACGGCGAAAAGCGATACCGCTCTGAAGTCGTACCACTCGATGAAGTATAAGGTAATACATCCTCAAAAGCATATTCTGCATAAACTGGCCACTCCAATACCCGCATAATTTGCGACATCGTTGTCGCCACACACCCACACGGCGCATACCCCGGCGCATACCACGCCATGATTGTAGATTGATGCCACGACGTTGTATCTAAAGGTTCATGAACAATCGCTGTACTTGGGATCGTTGTCGGGGTCGGATTAACACTCCGCGTTGAAGTCGTTGGCTCAATTGTCCAGGAAGGATGCTCCTCACCCTCCCCCGCTTCCGCTGCTGCACAACGCTCTGCTGCACGCAAAAGCAATGCATACTGCGGCGACGCCGTCTCCGGGAAAGCAAACTCCCCCTCCGACCAAGAAATCAACGCTCGATACTTCGTTGACGATCCCAAAATCAAATGACCCGTCGGTGCCAAATCAATATGCCACAACCCAAGGTCCTCCTTCATCTCCACCCAAACCACAGCCACAACCGTCGCCCGAGGGAAAAGTTCCTGAATCGAAGACTGCGCCACAAAATCAGCCGCGAACGACTCCATTTCGTCCTGAGACAACACACGCCCAAAACCAAGCGAAGCCAATCCTAAACAACACCATAAAACAATCTGCTTCATACCTACAAACCTCCGTTGAACAAACCTATTCTAACACATTTGTCCACCCCACTGCAAATAATTTATACACCCCCACCCCACCTGTCAACAACCGTCCACATCCACCCCCATAGCAGAAATCCCCACCAATACCACCCTTCTCCCCAATCAAACAAGCCCCCCTAAATTATAAAAAAGCCCCCCTGGTGAAAGGGAGGCACCAGGGGGGCAGGGCTTTGTATGAATTATATTTTATTTTTGTAGGAGATTCGTTTATTGTTGCTGCGAAGGCTGCTGAGGCGTATTCGTCACCTTAATCGTCAACGGCTTCGTCAACGAAGGATCCGTACCAAGACCACCCAAGATTGACCCATCAGAAGTAATCGTAACCGTTGTTTCGGAGGTGTTCAGCGTTTTTGTTCCAATCGGGTCACTAACGCCTTCACAATAGAGTTCAACCGTAACACCCGAAGCAATCTTTGGATCGGTGCTATCATTCGAAAGCGTTGCGACGCCATCGGTAATTTTACTCACCGTCGCCGTAACCGTGACTCTCCCGTCTGCCTCCAACCTAATCGCGGTAATACCAAAGGCATACTTGATTGTCGCTGTTCTAGTCTCAAGATCCACCTCTACCGGAATATCCTCGAAGAGTTCAAGCCCAGCAACATCCACCGTTGGAGCATCATCAGCCGTACCAAGCTTTGCACCAACAATCGAGGTAATTTCCATCACACCAGCTTCGGCTGCAGCTGTAGAGATTTGTGTTAATGCATTCGCCGAAGGGGAAACATTATCAGGCATCGATGTAATGGCAACCGCATAAACAAGTTCATTACCAACAACAGTAAGGCGGCCCGGTTGATCTTGAGCGAGAGCGAATTTGCTTGCATCAAGCCCTTCAGTAGCCTTCAAGACTGTACCATAAGCGGAGGCATTCACTGTAACCGTTTCCCCATCACCAGTTGGCAATGCGACAGTACCCGTTACAGTAACAGCACCCGCCGAAGCATCAAGCGTTGCACCATCGTTAAAGGTAAGCATACCGGAGATGATGCCGGAGCCGCCGATGGTACCATTCACAATCACGCCGTTCGGAGCCGTCCAAGTCTTGCCAGTGGCAATAACGGCCGGACAATCGGCATCGGAAACGACAATCGCACCACCGACAGCATTTGCTGAATCATCACCGATAACAATCTTCGCATTCGTATAGCCTTCCGTAATGGTCAGCGTACCGGTGAACTTTGCGGCGTCACGAATAATAATCGGATAATCCAGATTCCTATTATGCGTGAGCGAGCCGGCTCCGATCAGCTTGGCAAAGGTGTAATAACCACCATTGGAGTAACCGTCATCAATCGAGATGGAAGCACCATCTGCGAGTTCAACGGGAACTGCGCAGGTCTTATCCTTTGCGAGATAGCCGGTCAACTTACCGGAAATCTTAAGCTTCGAATTCGCATGACCGAGCACTTCGAGCGAGGTATTTTGATTGGCGAGCTGCAAGTCGCCGGTGATTTCAACCGTACCGGTCCAAGCGTTCGAGGCAATTTCAACTTCCGGCATATTAGCAACCGCAGCAATCTTCACCGTACCGGAACCGGTCAGCGCACCGGCGGGGATGGCCGCCTTGTTGCCAAGGATAAGCGAAATATCCTGGGGAACATCAATTTTCGCAACTGTATTTGCAGCGGAAAGTGTAAGTTCACGCACAAGCTTCGCCGTACCGGAACCGGAAATGAGACCGCCACCACCATCATATACGCCATAGGTTGCACCTTCAAGAACTTGAACATTCTTTCCGCGCACATTGTTGAAGGTAACGGAACCGGTGCCGCCGATAACAAAGTTAAGATTGTTTTCATTCGAATAGAGCGGCTTCTCAGTGAAAGAGAAGTCAAAATCCGACTTGAGTGTAATCGTGCCGGTAGCCTTGACCCAGTTTGAGGCCAACATCGTTGCGTTCTCGCCGAAAATAAGGGTCGTATGATTCATCCACGCATCTGACGTTCCTCCGCCATCTCCGCCGTTGGACTTCAATTCACCGGCCGCAATATTCAACGTTGCACTATCAACCGTGATGCTACCATTACCAATGAGCTTCAATGCGCCGGACCCATTCTTGACAAGCGTACCGCCAACAATGGATGAAACGGTCAATTCGGCCGTGTTTTCAATCGTGACTGTCTTGTCTTCAGAGATGACAATATTTGCAGCGGCGAGCGTATCAGTTGCAGCCGCGACATCCGTTTCGGCATAAAGGTGACCGGTAATGGCCAGCTTGTTACTGCCGGCAATGGAGAGGGAGCCATCACCCGAACCGACAACACGCACAATTCCGACAGAATCGTCCGTATCCATCGTCAAGGTCGTAGCCGCAGAGCCGACATCAATCTTAATCGTTTCATCTTCTGCAGGAAGAGTCTTATTTGACCAGTTTTCCGTATTAGACCAGGTATTATCCTTCGCAGGCGTCCAAGTGTTCAATGCAGGCGTGTAGGTGTTACCGTTTACCAATTCGGAATCGGTAATCGCAGTGCCATTCGTACCATAGAAGACAACCGTCTTGTCGGCGGGAACCTGTGCGGTATAACCTATCACCATCTGCTCTCCGGAGAGTTGAAGACCGAGCGTTCCATCGTTAATCGTTGCGGTTGTTTCCTTACCCGCAGGAAGAATCAGTGTACCGGCATTAACGGCATACTGAAGCGTATCAGGAAGTGTAGCACTAGAAAGGTTGACGATACCTGTACCATCGCCAGAATCATTCACAATAATTTTGGCACCGCCACCTTCGGCCCCATCCGTAATCGTACCTGTAAAGGCGATTGTTTCGCTCGCGGGGTCAAGGGTTGTACCATTCGTTGCATCCGTAAAGGAAACTGCCTGAGGATTCGTCCAACCTTTTGTTTGTTCTTCCGTGCAGTTGTATGTCGTCACCGTACCATGACCATAGTTTTGAGCGACATCAGAAGTCGTTGGCCATGTCGCCAATGAAAGCGTACCACCATTTGTCAAATTAATCGTACTGCGTTTGTTACTTGCGACCAATGCACGAACTCGCAAGGAGCCGCCATTAATATTAATCGTCTGCGCTTCTGCAGTGTAAACCGTCATCAAATAGGTGTTTTCACCGATAAGATTTCCCGTGATGTTATATGTGCCCTCTCCATGATAATGCCCAAAGAGAATACCCTTCTTCGCATTATGGCCATTATTACCATACGGCGCTGTACATGAGGTATTTACATTCAAGGTTCCCGCAACATTTAATGTCACACGGTCTCCAGAGTCGTTACGATTCAAGAAGCAAAGGTTTGGAACTGTAATCTCAGCGCCTTCTGCAATTTCCACAGTGCCGTTACTCGCTCTAATACTATTGGTTTCACTGGTTGCTGTACCAACAAAACGAACCGTACTGTTGGCGTCATTATACTCGAAGTCTGCAGGCACATAATCCTTGTAGGCCAACGTGCCGTTATTTGTCATTGCGCTCCATTCGGTCGTTCTTGACACGGTCAAAGTCTTACCCTGCTCAATAAGTACAGCGCCGAGATTAACCGTTCCCGTAAGCGCGGAAACATCCAGATCGGACTGAATCGTTGTTGAGGAAGCCGTCAAGTCTGTCGCGCCGGCAAAGATAACCTTTTCGCCTGCAATCGTCAATATGTCGGCCTCGAGAGCGTTATCCAATGTAATAGTTGTTGCCGTGTTCGCCGTAATCGTTGCAGCCAACTCGGCCGTAGGAGTGCCGTTCGTCCACACAAGGTTGGAGGAATTAACCGAAGCTTCTTCAATCGTCACAGCGGTTGCCGTAGGAGGTTCAGCCAAATAGGCATTGCTGTTCGCGTAGTATGCGAAAACATCATCAGCTGGAATCACATCTCCATAAACAGCCAAACCTGCAGCCGTCACGCCTGCACCGATATAGAAATAGTCACAGCGTATAGCGCCATTGACACTACATACGACACCCAAGCTTTCTTCATCAATCGAAATGGGTGTTCCATCAATATAAGCCCTCGGAATCAAACGATGCCATTGATAATCCGCCGCATCAGACTTATAGTACCAATCAAAGGAAATTGTAATATGGTGCCAATTCGTGTCATTAACAGCGACATCCGTGCTTTCAATGGCAGAATCTTGAATGCCCGTGCCGGAGGCTCGAGCAATCTTTAACTTTCCGGCATCCGTTATCTGAACAATATAACCGGAATATGAAGTTGCATCATTCCGAACAACCCACAATGTTGTGGTTTTGCCGGTTTCATTCAGCTTAAACCAGCCGGAAACCGTGTGTTCCTTAACGATATTCGCGCTACGAGCAACGTTCGCATCATTATCGTCTTTATCCTTAAATTCGTACAATGCGATATTCGTTCCACCATCAATGTCTGTTATCGTGTCAAACTTGGCCGCACGGTATGTATTACCATCGTAAGCCTCAAATGTCACACCAACGCCAAGCGTATTCGTGTAGATCGGCTCAAGCGGATTTTCAACCGTCGGGACTTCAGCCAAATTAGCCGTACGGTCAATCGCAGCAACTTGCTCAGCCGTAAGAGTAGCTCCATAGACCGTTACACCTGCTGCCGTCACGCCTGCACCAATGTGAAAATAGTCACAGCGTATAGCGCCATTGACACTACATACGACACCCAAGCTTTCTTCATCAATCGAAATGGGTGTTCCATCAATATAAGCCCTCGGAATCAAACGATGCCATTGATAATCCGCCGCATCAGACTTATAGTACCAATCAAAGGAAATTGTAATATGGTGCCAATTCGTGTCATTAACAGCGACATCCGTGCTTTCAATGGCAGAATCTTGAATGCCCGTGCCGGAGGCTCGAGCAATCTTTAACTTTCCGGCATCCGTTATCTGAACAATATAACCGGAATATGAAGTTGCATCATTCCGAACAACCCACAATGTTGTGGTTTTGCCGGTTTCATTCAGCTTAAACCAGCCGGAAACCGTGTGTTCCTTAACGATATTCGCGCTACGAGCAACGTTCGCATCATTATCGTCTTTATCCTTAAATTCGTACAATGCGATATTCGTTCCACCATCAATGTCTGTTATCGTGTCATAAGAGGTTGCCGTATAAGCCGTGCCATCCACGAAGAGCAAGCTGTCTCCTTCGAGCGTGTTGGTGTACACAGGGTCAGGCAGCGTAACTTCTTCCGTTGCCCAGCTGAGGCAAGGTAATACCAAGGCGAAAAAGCCGAGGGCGATTTTCTTTAATGATTTTTTCATACTTTTATTCCTTAAACGAACAATCAAGTAGTAACAATAAAAATTCACTTCTTTGAGCAAAAGTGCTCCCAAAGCTCGACCTTTGTGATGGACCTGCGTAGGGGGAAACGATACAAGAGTCCTTCCTCTGAGGTTCACCTCAAGGGGTTGTTCCGTATGCTAAAAATGTGAAAAGGATGCACCCTGTGCGGGTTGCAGATTGTCGTTATGTTTGAGAAAGGCCCATCAAATCAGGCGCTCTCTATACACGGCAAACGGCTACCCTTTCGGACAATGGTAGCGACATTTTTTACTTCATTTTCATAACACGGTACAACACCATCCTTTGGAAATGTCTACCTCTTCCAACTGATGATGGCTTTATTATAGGATGATTCTAGACGTACGTCAAGAAAATTCTTAAAAAATTAACATAACTCTTTGATAATAAACCCCTTACCCCTGTGCATCTAGAGGTACCTCTAGATGCACACCTCATCTACCTCTGCGCCCCCTTCATATTAGGCTCATGATTGAGCCGTCACCTGTCAATCCCTATGAGAGATTGTTGCGCGTTTTAACACACCGCACTTATTTCAATGCTGCGAAATCAACTCCTCATTGCTAATTAAAAAAAAGACCCCCGGAGAACCGAGAGTCTTTTTTTTGAGGTAAGATTTAAAACTTACTTCTTAGCCTTGGCCTTGAGCTTCTTACCCACCACATCAGCAAGTTTCGCCTCGATGGTTGCCGTGCGGCGATCTTCAGAGATTGTGGTAGAAGTATTCTCAACTTTATTACCATCTTCATCCACGAGAACAACCGTCACGTCGGCAGCATAACCAGCAGCGGTAGCATCACCCTTCTGAACCTTCGCGGTGAAGGTGAAGTCCGTGCCATCGTGTTCAACCTTAGTGATACCGAAGTCCCAGTCAATGTCAGCAACAGTGTCGCCATCTTCATCAACATAGGTCTCTGTGATGCCAGTGAAGAGTTCTGCAGCTTCAGCAGCAACGTTAGGATCAATATCCTCATCGCAGACAATCCACTTGCAGTAAACGTTACCGATCTTGATTGCGTAGGTGTCTGCATCAACATCCACCTTACCGGTGACCGTACCGCCACTGACAATCGTCACATCGAGAGCCGTTTCGCTTTCGTTTTTGAGCGTACCGCCATCAACTTCAACTGTACCTCCAATGGTAGCACCAGCTTCAACCGTCACCGTCGGAGCGGTGTACTTGCCGTACTTGCAGACGTCAAAGGCGATGCCGCCTTCAGGAGCGGTGATGGTCGTCCCCGCACCGATGGTCACTGTGCCCTGGTTGTTGGAGAGCACGTAGATCGGCGAGTTATCCGGCTTCACGAGGTTGGTACCATCCAGCGTGACATTGCTGAGCGTGAGCGCCAGCGAGTAGTTCTGGATGAGCATCTTGATCGGCTTTTCAGCGGTCTTATTGCTTGCAGCAACGTTAATCGTGCCGTTCATGATGGTGATGGATTCCGTTGTCTTGAGGATTTGCATACCAAGCGTTTCAGTGCCGGTAGAACCAACCGCCGGAGGCGTCAAGGTAAGCGTCTTGCCAGCAAGGTCGAGAACAATCGACTTCTTAATCTTGATACCAGGAGCTTCCGTATCCGCCAAGAGAGTGATGGTCGCACCAGCCGTAGCGTTGTCATAAGCATCCTGAAGGGTTGCATACGTAACGCCATTCACTTCAGCCACAGCATCCACAACGGTGTAGACGCCATTCGTATTGACGAGGGCCTTACCTGCTGCAGCCGTCGGAACGATACCCGTTACAGAACCAGCAGAGAGAACCACCTTGCCAGTGATTGTACCAGCCGTGCGGATGAAGTCGCCGCCAGAGACTTCCACATCGCCGGTGATGGTACCGGTGGTGTTGAGGGTGACTGTCGGAACTTCGTAATTACCATACTTGCAAACATCGAAGGCGAAGTCGCCTTCAGCAGCCTTGATTTCAGCTCCCGTATCGATGACCACGTTACCCGAATTGTTGGAGAGCACGTAGTGTGCAGCACCGTTCTTATTCGGAGCGAGGTTGGTACCATCGAGGATTACATTGGTAATCGTGAGGTTGGCATAGTTGTTGATCAACATGCGAACTGGCTTCTCGGAGGTGTAACCGCAACCGGCAACCGCCTCCGGCGTGGCCTCGGTATAGGAGAGGTCGCAGGGGAGGCAGGTGAGCTTACCCTTTGCCTCAACAGAGCTCGTGAGGATGGTTGCAGCATTAATCTGCATGCCGAGGGTCTGTGTGCTGGAAGAACCAACCGCGTGATTCACGGTGTAGGTGTGACCCTTGAAGTCGATGGTAATCGCCTTGTCAATCACGAGACCCTTACCGGTCGCATCCGCCAAGAGGGTGATGGTATCACCTTCTGCAGCTGCGTCATAAGCCGCCTGGAGAGTGGCATAGTACTTGTCGCCGATACGGGCCTGAACAGCGGCGCCGTCAGAATACGTACCGCCGATAACTGCAGTTGCACCGGTTACGTTTTCAATCGTCGCATTCGTAATCGTCGATGCGCCACCGAGCGAGCCGGAGACAATACCAACGCGAGCATCAGAACATTGAAGAACAACATTGCTCACGCTGCAACCATCGAGTTCCTGTGCGGAGATGATACCGGAGATACCACCCACGTGCATATCACCCTTGATGGTCAAACCAGAGGCATTGAAGTTGGAATAGTCCGCAGTCAAGCCGCCATTCATCTGAATATCAGAGATTACACCACCGACCGTTTTTTTGCCTTCAATTACGGAACCTGTGTTACCGGAAATCGTCAGGTCCTTGGCATCCGTGCAGCGTCTCGTATAGGCGAGAACGCCTGCCGTATAGTCGCCGCCCTTAATGTTGATATCACCGCAAACCTCGACATTCTCAACAATGGTGTAGTAAGGATAGGCGATTGCAGCAGCAGCAATCTGACCCGTCGTCTCAATCGTAACGTTTTCGATGATAAGATTCTTGATAATGTTCTGATTATCCTCATCAGTACCCTCAGTGATGCTGAACAGACCTGCGTATGCATATCCGCCAACAAGAGCAGGATTTTTGATAGTCAGATTGAGAATCTTGTGACCATTACCGTTGAAGTTACCCATGAAACCGTGATCGGCATTAATAGAGCCAATACCAACCCAGGTTTCGATAGAAGCAAGGTCAATGTCAGCGGCCAGGTAAACCGTGACATCTTTATACGTGGTGCCGGAATTCACGCTGTCGCGGAAGGCCTTAAGTTCATCAAGGTTGGAGATGTAGTGCGTAGTGGGGTCGTCCTTGACACCATAGGTGCCGTCACCGTTATCGACCGGGATGAATCCAAGTGCGCAGGAGCCTTCTTCGATAGCAACGTAGTGTGTACCGCCGGAGATGGCACCAATCTGAACGGTGTTACCCTCTGCATCCTTGGTGTAGACGCGAACGACATCGTTGAAGGTGCCGCCGGAGATGGCGACATTTGCGAACTCGGTTTCGGAAGCGCCGGCATTGCTGTTGTAGACATAGACCTTGCCGGTGAAGGTACCGCCGGCGATTTCGACATCCGTGCCGGCATGCGCCGACTCGCCACGGGTGTAACTCGTATAATACGCATAGGTGCCTTGAAGCGTACCGCCGGAGATATTCACGCTGCCCAAGCAAGCGTTACCGGTGGCGTTGAAGGTCTGAAGCGCAGCATAACCGCCGGTAATCTTACCGCCCGTCACGTTGAGCACGTTCTTGGCCGTCGTGGAGTAGAGTACCTGACGGATCGCGTTCTTCGCGGCATTGATCGTACCGCCGGCAATCGTGAGCGAGATGTCAGAACTGTACCAGAGCGTATCGATGGCATAGCTGGCACCGCTGGTCGTCGTACTCTCAATCGTACCGCTTTCAATCGTGAGATCACCGGCGTTACCGATTGTGCTCGTGGAGTAGCCGTTGTTCGCGCTCGGAGTCGTGGACATGAAGGTCAACTTACCGTCCGTTGCAGAGTCCTTAATGATGAGGTCACCATAGTTCTTGAGGAGGTATGCACCGGTACCGGACGCGTCTTGCATAGAGACCGTCTTGCCGTTGAGGTCGAGGGTAATCTCGTCATCGGCCGCAACGGTCACGGTTTCCGTGAGAACGACGTCAGCAATCAGCTGGACCGTCTGGCCTTCCGTAGCAGCATTGATAGCTTCCTGGAGGGAGGCGTACTTCGTCTCGCCGATCTGAGCGACACAAGTAGCATCTGTAGCAAACGCTGGGCTTGCTACAAATGACGATAGACCGCAAAATGCGGCCATCAAGGTTATAAACCTTTTCATTCTTCTTACTCCTTTTCAAAAAAATCCCCTTCTAGTGTTCGAACAAACCCAAGGGGGTTTTAAAAATTTACGGATAATTCTACACCCAAAGGAACAATGGGTCAAGCAAAACTTTTACAATAAATCTCACAACTCATTGCAAAAACAATATAAAATACGTTTCACAAAGTCCCCTTCTAAGATACATCAGGGTCGGTTTCGCGTCATTTTATCATTTTCGCTGACTTCTCGTTCATATTTATATATACGAAAGGATTGTCTTCATTTTTCATTTTTTTATTTATTTTTTTTACATATTATTTTTAATTTCTTCCTCTTTCGATACAACCTCTCTTTTCTCATTTGAAGTCGTCGTTATTTCTTTAAAAAAGGGTGCCCCCTGGTGTAGGGTGCACCAGAGGGCGTTATATTTTGTTTTGTTAGGGATTTTATTTTAATAAACCAAAGACGTTTCAAAGTGTGTTGCATCTCGTCATAGAGATACACCGTATGTGTTTAATAAAATCGTGGCGCATTCTACATAAAGAGGGTATGAAAGTCAACAACAAAATAAAATATTTTATAACACATTGCTATTCCAATAGAAAGAGCAATAAAGAACGGCTCGCTACGCCTTGCTCGCTGCGCTCGAATGCGGAATTGAATTTGTAGTTAACCGCGAGGACGCAAAAGAGATGCGATGATAAATCCGTCCGCTAGGGGCTGACGCCCACGGATTTACATCGCATCTTTAATCGTTTCCGCACTGCTCAAACGCCGCGTGGCTTAGACTTCAGACTTCAGACCTCA